>JAKIXL010000100.1 GCA_022709105.1 Thermoplasmatota archaeon
CGTTGGTATCGATCCAGAACTTTTGAACTCTCTTCTCAAGTTCAGGAGGATTATAATTAGCTTGAACCTGCTTTATCATCGCAGTCCCTTAAGGCCGGGTAAAGTCCTTTCCTATAATAATGCTGATGGTCCCCTAGGCCATGCTGGATAACAGGATTATTTTTCCATGGAATGTCCCCTAGCCCCACCGGTCTAGACTGGACTGCGACCTCGGCATGACCTCGACCTTCCTTGCCGGCCTCCGCTTATCCACTCGATCGAGGGCGGCAGTGACCCTGGCCTCGGAGAACCCATGGCCCTCGCACAAGAACTCTACGATCCGGTCCCTCTCCGGCGGCCTCCATTCGAGCTTGTACTCATCGATGTGCTCCGTCCGCAGGAAGATCTCCCTGACCACCTCGACGTCCGGGATGCTGGCATCGATGGACCCGAGCGCTTTCCCGATGGTACCGTGCTCCTTGATGAGCTTCAGCCCCTTCTTGGGCCCGATACCCCGGATGCCCTGGTTATAATCGGTCCCCATGAGGATGCATAGATCGATGAGCTGCTCCCGGTCCTTCAGCCCGTTCGCCTCCAGGACCTTGTCGAGTTCGATGACCTCGATGTGGATGTCGCGGTATTCCTTGCTGCCGGGCATCTTCCGCCGGCCGGTGATGTTAAGGTTGCGAACTAGCCGTGGAGCGCCGAAAAGGAGCGAGTCGTAGTCCTGGGACGAGGCGGCCCATACATCTCCACGAGCGGCCATATATGCCGCCTGGGCCTCGCCCTCCTCAGGCGCCTGCACCACCGGTATCCCCATGTGGGTAAGGAGTATCCGGGACGATCCGACAATGTCGTTGCTGATCCTTGAGGACTGAGCGGCCTTCGTCCTTGCTCTCTCGATGTCTCCCTCGGACACCGCCTCCCTCCACTCCTCATGGGCCTTGGTCCGGCGTTCCGACCTTTCCGCGAGGGTCTGGGCCTTCATCAAGTGCGGATGCCCATCGAAGATGTATGCTGGCCGGACCCCGGCCTCCAACAGGTTGACGTTGCGGTAAAGCAGACCGGCCAGATGGGACGTGACCCTGCCCCGGTCATCCTTGAGGGGCGTGCCGTCAGGTCCGCGGATGATGGAGAGGAACTGGTATATGGCGTTGTACGCATCGATGGCCAAGGTGTGCCCGCTTAGATCATCCAGGCTCTTCCGCTCCGCAGGCACTATGTCCGAGAGATTAACTCCCATTGTGAAAAAAGAAGGGTGGGGCCGGTTATAACGCTTTTCCCGCCTAATCCTTCCTGTTCGGGAGGTATAGGACCATCAGCCCCATGGCCATCCACACGATCATCACCAGGACCCAGCAGATGTTGATGCTGAGCGCTAGGACCACGATCATGAGCAGCATGGGCAGTACGATGGCGATGAACGGGATGAACCATTTGGAACTGGTGAGGTCATAGATCATGGGAACGATGGATGATTATGTGGCCCGTTTATGAATGTTTGGTGCCTCGTTCCTAGGCAGGATATTTGAACCGCCTCCACTCCTCCATTTCCGACCTCATGTCCGCGCTTTTAAAGAGCGAGCTCCCTGCGGCGAGCACGCTTGCCCCCGCCTCCACGCACTGCCGGGCGGTGCGGCCGTTGATGCCGCCGTCGACCTCGATCTCGGCGCAGGAGCCGACGGAGTCGAAGTACTCCCTTGCCTTGGCGATCTTGGGGACGCAATCGGCGATGAACGTCTGGCCTCCAAATCCCGGGTGGACGGTCATGACCAGAAGGAGATCGATATCATCTAGGTACGGAAGCACGTCCTCGAACGGCGTTTCCGGGTTCAGCGACAGACCCGCCTTCTTTCCAAGCCTATGGACCTTGTCTATGCTGGACCGTACGTTGTCGGTCGCCTCCACATGCAAGGTGATGATGTCAGCGCCGGCCTTGGCGAACTCCTCGATGTATCTTTCAGGTTCAACGATCATCAGGTGCACATCGAAGGGCAGGCGGCAATGGGGCCTCAGAGCGCTCACGACCGCAGGCCCGATGGTCAGGTTGGGAACGAACACCCCGTCCATTACATCCACGTGCACCCAATCGGCACCTTCTCTCTCAAGGCGGCGGACCTCCTCGCCCAGGCGGCTGAAGTCGGCGGACAGGATGGACGGGGCTATCTTCGTCATGGTCCGGCGAAACGCCTGAGCCCTATTAATCCTTAGGGACCACCAGCACCGGGACCTTGGAGTTCTGGACGATCTTCTGGGAAACGCTACCCATCACCATCTCGCGGAAGCCGCTGAGGCCTCTTGTCCCCACCACTATGGCGTCATATCCCTCGGACGCTACGCTCAGGATCATTCCCGCGGGGTCCCCCATCTCCACCCTTGTGTCGAAGCGCACGCCCCTGTCCTGGAGGAGCTTCTTGGGCCGATCGAACCTATCCCCCACTAGGATGTTCTCCCCGCTGGTGTACGTCGGCTTGGCGATGAAGCCATCAGTGTACTTGTCGGAGACCACATAGATCAGGGTGACCGACGCCTCCAGTCTCTCCGCCAGCGCCGCCGCGAAGCCGGCGGCGTGATAGGAATCCTCTGAACCGTCTATGCCCAACAGAATCTTCTTGATCGCGCTCATTTTCTCCCATTATTAATTCCAAGCTCATGGAGATAAGGATGACGATGAGGGCCACTGACAAACCTTTTTACATGGCAGGTCGGATTCGGGACCATGGCCGAGGACAAGTGCGGAGTGGCCGGATGCAATGGGCAGGCGATCAAGTCCTATTCGCGAGAGGCGGTGGAGAAGGCCGGTCTGAGGGCGGCGGACGAGAAGGGCAAGCGCATGCATCTGTGCAAGGAGCACAACAAGCAGTACAAGAAGGCTACCAAGGAGGACCGGAAGCTGGAGAGCCTAGGCCGCTGAGACCTCCTGCCTTCTTCTGGAGGCATGCCGAGGCTCTGTGCCTGTGAAGGGGCAGAACATGTCGAATGACGTCCGGATGGTCTTCCTGGGGACCGGGGGCGGAATGCCGTCCCCGTCCCGGGGGGTCAGCGCCACCGCCCTTCAGGTCGGCGGGGAGGGCACCCAGCGTCAGTTCATGCGATCCTCGGTCTCCTTTATGAAGATCACCGCCGTTTTCATCTCCCACTTTCACGGAGACCATTTTCTAGGCCTGCCCGGCCTTGTTCAATCGATGAACTTCTCTGGAAGGAGCGCTCCCCTCGAGATCTACGGCCCCCGGGGGGCCATCGATCTCGTGAAGGCCATGCTGTCGCTTGGCCACTTCAGCCTGGCCTTCCCGGTGACCGTCGGGGAGATGGACGACGAGGACGTCGTGGACCTGGGACAGGTCACCGTGACCGCGGTCGCCGGAGAGCACTCAGTGCCCTCATTGTCATTCGTGATCGAGGAAAAGGCGCGCCGGGGCAGGTTCCATCCAGAAAGGGCGAGGGAGCTCGGCGTGCCCCCCGGTCCGATGTTCGGAGAACTTCAATCGGGCAGGGAGGTGACGGTCGGCGGCCGCGTCGTGTCGCCCGCGATGGTCATGGGGCCTCCCCGAAAAGGGATCAAGATAGTCATCTCCGGCGATACCCGACCCACCGAGAGACTGGTGAGAGCGGCCAAGCGCGCCACCGTGCTGGTCCATGAGGCCACCTTGGACTCCTCTCTTCTGGAGGGCGCCAAGAATTACGGCCACTCCACCGCCCGGGAGGCCGGTGAGGTCGCGAGTGCCGCCGAGGTCGACCTCCTGGTGCTGACCCACATCTCCAACCGCTATGATGACGTGTCCGTTCTCTTGGACGAGGCCAAGGAAGCGTTCACCAACGTTGTGGCGGCCCATGACCTAATGTCCATTCAGGTAAGGACGGCAATGGACCTGCCGGCGGACGAGGGATCGGAGGGGCGAGCGGAGGGGGCCGGGGACCTTTCCGGCCAAGAAGAGAGGCGGAGCGGGAGCTGAAGGCAAATTGTATATGGGGAGGTCGCAGTATTCAGGGTCGTGAAGCTCATCGATCGCCCGAAGTACGGTCCTTTGTTCCGCTTCGGAGATTATCATGTGTACAAGACCTTGTCGGTCCTCACCGATGGCAGGCGTAAAGGGCGAAAGCAGCTGGCCGATAGGATCGGGGTCGGAGAGGGGAGCATGAGGACCATAGTCGACCATCTCCGGGAGGAGGGCCTGATCGATGTTAAGCAGACCGGCATCAAGATCAACAAGAAAGGTCAGGAGTTCATAGGCAGGCTGCCTCTGCAGGTCTACGTGCTCGACGTTCCCGAGATCACCCTGGGCCTCAGGTCGGTAGCGGTGCAGGTCAAGGGGGCAGCGCCCAAGATAAGCTCGGGGATGAAACAGCGTGACCAGGCCATAAAGGCCGGGGCCGACGGGGCCACGACCATAATAGTCCGGGGGGACCGGCTCACAGTGCCTGTGGACTATGACCTCGACAAGGAGCGTCCGGAGGTGGCGGCGGCCATCAGGCGGCTGTTCGACCTCTCCGATGATGATGTCATAATCATAGGCACCTCCACCGAACTGCAGCGTGCCGAAGAGGGTGCCATGGCCGCCGCCTTCGACCTTATCTAAGGCCGCTTCAGCAGCTCAGGTAGGCCCAGAGGGTCAGCGGTCTCCGGCAGGCAGGCCGTCTCGGTGCATACGTGGGCCATTTCCTTCCCGTCCCTCATTCCCTGTCCCTGCGTCAAGGGGGAAAGGGCTCGCAGCCTTTCCCCCGCCCGGCCCGGCTCGTTTAGCAGGACCACCTTGTTGGGGACGAAGCGCGAGGAGAGCTGGTTATAGAACGCCCGGGTGCCCTCGGAGCCTCTAGGTCCGGAGATCACGATGGAGTATGACGGCCCCAGACGCATGTCCACGGCGTTCATCAGATGGGCGTGGTTCTCGGGGGAACCGAACACGGTCCCGGAGAACGCGGCCATGGCGGCATCGGCCCTCTCCAAGTATTCCGGCTCCTCGGTGATGCGATATAGGACCAGAAGGTCCATTATCGAGACCGAGTTCCCCGATGGGAGAGCCCCGTCGTACACCTCCTTCCGCCGAGGCATCGGTCCGCTAGCTTCCCTTGCCTGCATGAATCCGCCCTCTTCAGCGTCCCAGAAGGCCGCCGTCGCCGTCCTCATGATGCTCATCGCCTCCTCCAGCCATCTAACGTCATGGTCCGCCTGGAACAGCTCTATCAATCCCCAGGCCATGAACGCATGGTCGTCCAGGAAACCCGGGACATCGGCCGGACCCTCCCGGTACATGTGCAGCAGAGAACCGTCAGGAGCGCGCATCCTGCCGAGGACATGCTCGGCTGCCCGTCTGGCGGCCTCCAAGTATCTTTCCTCCAGAAATGCGGGCCAAGGCCGCTATCATCAGCCCGTTCCAGTCGGCCATTATCTTATCGTCAAGGGCCGGCCGGACCCTCTCCTCCCTGGCTGCCAGCAGCTTGCTTCTGATCGCTGGGTACATGGGGTCCGAGAGAGCGTCTGCCTGCGCTAGATGCAGAACACAATTGCCGCTCGGCCGCCCCTGGGGCGGCTCGCGTACATTGCCCTCTTTGCTGAGGCCGAAGAGCCTCCGTGCGGGATCAAGCTCTTCGGGGTCGAGGACCGATGCGGC
>JAKIXL010000101.1 GCA_022709105.1 Thermoplasmatota archaeon
TCCAACGTCGTGGTGGTGGTCGACCGCCACGCGGACGAGCTCGTCCGCCGGCTTAGGGCGGAGCTGCCGCCCCTCGCCCGCTTGGACTCGGTGGAGATTGTGCCGTCGGAAGAGGCCTTGGGGACAGGTTTCCGGATCGTGCCCAGCGAGGCAGGGCAGAGAGGCGTGGGCATCCCCAACGACACCGCGGTCTGCGACGACTGCCTGAGAGAGATGTTCGATCCCTCTGACCGCCGCTACCTTTATCCTTTCACAAACTGCACGAACTGCGGGGCCAGGTATACGGTGATCATCGATCTTCCGTACGACCGCGAGAACACCTCCATGCGAGACTTCCCCATGGACCCCGACTGCCGCAACGAGTACGACGACCCTTCGGCCCGACGCTTTCACCACCAGACGATATCGTGCCCTCACTGCGGACCTTCCTATTATCTGCTGGACCGCAAGGGAAAGGTGCTGGAAGGCGATCCTATGGAGGGTTTCGCCCGACTGCTGCGGGAGGGCGGCATAGGAATAGCCAAAAGCTGGGGCGGCATGCACATCTGCACCACCCTTGGAACGCTCCCCCGGCTACGGGAGTGGTATCGCCGGAAGGAGAAGCCGTTCGCCATCATGGTCCGGGACATGGAGGCCGTTAGGCGATACAGCGAGCCTACGGACTTCGAGGAGGAGCTCCTGAGCTCGCCGCATCGCCCGGTGGTCCTGGTGCGCAAGCGGCCCAGTGAGATCATGGAGGCCGTCTCTCCGGGACTGAGCACGGTCGGGCTCTTCCTTCCGTACGCAGGGATGCATCATCTGCTGTTCCGGCACCTCGAGGACGACGCGTTGGTAATGACCTCCGCGAACGTTCCCGGTGAGCCCATGGTCCTCAGGGACGCGGACGCCCTGGACCTTGGCGCGGACGCCTACCTCATGCATGACCGGGAGATCATCAACCGCTGCGATGATTCAGTGGTCAGGGCCTTCGGGAGGCACACCTACTTCATCCGCCGCTCCAGGGGGCACATACCGTCGGCGATCGACGTCCCCTTGAAAGGGGCCGCCATCGGCCTTGGGGGCCAGGAGAACCTCTGCGGAGCGGTGGCCAAGGACGGCCGCATGTTCACCACCCAGTATATCGGGGACGGCGATTCCCTGGGGGTCATCGACTTCCTGGACTCTTCGGTGCGGCACTTCCGACAGATGCTGGGCGTGGACAAGGTCCAGGCGGTGGCGGTGGACCTGCACCCGGGCTACAGCAACCGCAAGCTAGGCGCTTCCATCGCCTACCGCGAGAGGGCTGAGCTGGTGGAGGTCCAGCATCATTGGGCCCACGCCGCCGCATTGATGGTCGACGCTGGCGTGGAGGAGATCGTGGCGCTGACCCTCGACGGGACCGGTTACGGCGCAGACGGGCAGGCCTGGGGAGGCGAGGTGCTGAGGGCCGATCTCCTATCCTACGACCGCGTGGCGCACATCCAGGCCATTCCTCTTCTGGGAGGAGAGAAGGCGGTCCGGGACCCCTGCCGTCTGGTCTTCGCCATGGACGAGATGGCCGGGCGGCCGAGCGGCTATTTCAACGACGAACAGGCCGCGGTCCTCAGGAAGATCATGCCCAGCAGCAAGACCAGCAGCGGGTTCGGACGGTTGCTCGACGCTCTTTCCTGCTACTTCGGCGTGTGCCAGAAGCGCACCTATGACGGAGAGCCGGCCATGAAGCTCGAGGCATTGCTGGAAAAGGGCCGGGTCATCGAAGGCCTGAAGGCTGAGCGCGTCAACGGTACGGTTATGACGGTGCCGCTTTTCCAGGAGCTGAGGGAGATGAAGGGAACGCGCGAGGATCTCGCCTTGACCTATGTGTCCGCAGTGCTCGAGCCCCTTGTGGAGGCGGCCGCGGACGAGGCGGCGCGGAGAGGCTTGGGCTCGGTGGGCCTTACCGGAGGCGTTTCCTATAATGGCGTAATTTCTTCGCTCACCGAACGGATGGTCCTCGCCCATGGCCTCGAGTTCATCTGCCCGGAAAGGCTCCCGAACGGCGACGGAGGCATATCCAGCGGGCAGTGCGCCATCGCCCTGCGCCGTATCGCCTGATCCCTGCGCCCACGGTTCCGGCCGCATGACCTCCATTGGGATGGGGGATTCGTTGAGGGAGCTACGAGAGAATATGATAAAATGGTGGGGGTAAAGGGTTTGGGATCAGCGCACGCCGTCGACCAGCAGGGGGAGCGGCTTGTCGAACCACTTGTGCGTGCCAAGGTCCTTGACGCACTTTCCCAGGCAAACGCCCTCCTTCGGCGAGGGAGCGATGGCCCATTTGGAGTCCTCACGTTGCAGCCACAAGGTCGCACCGGGAAAGCCTTTCTCAGGCACCCACTTCTCGCAGACGATCCTCTCGTCTTCCTCGTTCTGGTACTCTGCGAGGAGGTTTCCGACGGTGGCAACGGCCTCGTTCACGTCCTTCTGGTCGTCCTGCACGCTCTGAAGGTCCAGAAGGAACTCGTAGAGCTGCCTGAGGCGGACACCGTCCTGGACCCGGTAGGGCCCCCGGCGGATGTCATCGAGCAGGCTCTGTGCTGAGCTGCCGATGGCCTGGTACTTCTTGGCCAAGGCAAGGAACTCATCAAAGGTCATGTTCATTTTATGTCCATCCCTTTGCGTTCTACGCAGCCCTGATTTCGGTTACGCTCTTTAACTACGTTCTCTCCTGGTTATCAAGAACGAGAGCTACGATTATCACGTTCCATATAAGAGTTGAATCAGAATTTTAATTTTATATATTATAAATAAATTCAGCCCGGGAGCCTCTTTCTGGGGATCGGAGGGCAGAAATTCTATAAATGTGACAAGGGGATATGCTGCCCTGCTGATCCATTCCAGTGGCCCCCGGCCCGTTCTTTTGGTGGACAGCGCGCCTAGGAACGGCCGCCAACGTCCTTGCCATCGGGCGAGAGTATCACTGCCTTCCCAAGCGTTCTGCGGACCAACCTGCCCTCCTGGTCGTAGTAGGAGGTGATCGCTCTGGATGCTTGGGCAGGATCGAATACCTCGCGCCCGAAAGGATCGAACATCTCCACGACCTTTCTAAGCTGCTCCCCTTCCGCCAATCCTTATCCCTTGTCTGTTAGCATATAGGAACGTGCCTATAAAACAACTTGGTCCTCATCTCCGGCCAGCAGGTCCAGGAGCACTCTTGCACCGCTTATCTCGGCGTCCTTGGTGGAGAACACCAGGGTCACCGTGCGGCCTTCTGCCATTCTTTTTAATGAGCCCACCTTCCCGTTCCCCTCCAGCTCGGCGAGGTATCGCTTTCTGAACTCCCCCCATTTGGACCGGTCGTGGGAATACCACTTCCTAAGCTCGGCGGACGGCGCGACATCCTTGCACCATATGTCGATCTTCGCCCGTTCCTTGCTCACGCCTCTGGGCCACAGCCTCTCCACCAGCACCCGGGTGCCGTCCTCCGCGGTGGGTTCCTCGTACGCCCGCTTCATCCGGAGCATGTTATGTCAATGGAAGGCCGCCCTCATCTTCCTTTCGATTTTCGGACCGGTGCTTCGATGCTCGGGCCAAGCCGGTCCCGCCATTCAGGAAAGTATATTAGCCAGACGCAATATGAGGTCCAAAAAGGGAGCTTATGGGGATGAACACTCTGGTGGTACTTCTGGACGGGGCGGCCGATGAGAGAATACCAGAGCTGGGAGGCAGGACGCCCCTGGAATCCTTGGACAAGAGGTTCATCGACAGCATCGCCACCGCCGGCGAATTCGGGACCACCGATGGGAAGGGGTACACGCACCTCTTCCTTCTAGAACTGTTCACCGGCAAACCTCTGGCCATGCCTCGCGGTCTGGTCGAGGCGGTAGGACTGGGCGTCCCGGTGGAGAGCCATCAGGTGGCCTATCGCTTCTCCCCTGTTCAGATGAACGGCGGTATGATCGAGTGGGTCTACAGGGTCTCCAGGGAAATGGACCGGGGCCTGCAGGACGCGATGGTAAGGAACCTTGATGCCCTGGGGGACCTGAACCCCAAGCTTTATTTCTACGAGGACGGCAGGGGCGTCATGACCGTGGATACCGATCATGTTCAGGACTTCCCCAGTCCGCCGGCCCCGGTGAACGGCAAGATCGAGATGGGCGATTTCGAGAGGTTCATAAACCGCACCGCAGAGGACCTTGATGGCCTGACGGTTATGCCATGGGGAGGGGGTTACCTGAACGAGACGAACCGCCCCAGGCCGCTGGACGCGGCCAAGGACATGGTCATCATCTCGAAGAGCCCGTCAGCGCTGGGAGTTGCCGGGGTGCTTAACATGCGCCGCCGGGTCGTGGACAACATGTGGAGCGGATTTCAGGAGGCGTTCCGCCTGCTGAGAACCTCCAACGTGTTCATGCATGTCGAAGAGACCGACGACATATCCCATCGCCTCGCCCCGGACCAGAAGGTATCCATGCTCCAGGAGGTGGACGACCTGCTGATGGAGAACCTGGACCGCATGATCGGCTACCGGGTGGCCTTCGTGGTGGACCACGGGACCTCCTCGTTGAGCGGGCAGCACCTTCAGATGAAGGTCCCATACGCCGCCGGTGAGGTCGGAAGGTCCAGCAGCCGATCGACCAGGTTCTGCGAGGTTGCGGAACGGCACCGCCCCTTGGGGACCCTCATGGGCTCCCTATTGTCCCGATGATGGACATTGGGCCGCACGCGGGGCCTCCGTTATGCGGGCCGGCCTTCGACACGGTTTTATAGGCCCTAACCATTTGGCTGGATGCATAATCCAACTGGCTTTCGTGGAGATGTTGAGATGTCGTTCAAGGTTCCCGAGGACATAACCATTTGCTTGGAGGAGGAACTGGGGAAGAGGTTCCTGGAGAGGATATGGGGTAAAAGACCGACCTACACTTGCGTCATCGGCAACACTGAAACGGCGAAGATACCGGGAATATCCGCGGCCGGGGCGAACCCGGAGGCCACCGATTTCACTCCCGCGGCCGACATGGAGCTGCTTCACTACGGCAAGTGCAAGTGCATTGACGGAGTGCCGGTGACCCCGGACGGCATACCGACGCCGGGCATAGTGGCCATGTCCGCCCTGAAGCTTGCCCCCATGCCCATCTTCGTTTTCAACGGCGGACTGAGGGTCAAGCCGCACGTACCGTACTTCGAGCTGGACGGCGCCCCCGGCGATGATATCCGCACCGGCCGTTCGGTCAAGGACCCGGAGAAGGTGTTCGACCGGGCGGTGATAGCCGGCGAGAACCTGGCGAAGGTAAGTGATTATCTGGTGGTGGCAGAGTCCATTCCCGGAGGTACCACCACCGCGCTTGGGGTCCTGACGGCAATGGGGTACGAAGCTGCGGGGAAGGTCTCCAGCACTCTTCCCGCCAACCCTCATGCCCTGAAGATTAAGGTCGTCGAGGAGGGCTTGAAGGCCAGCGGCATGAGGAGGGAGACATTCAGAAAGGACCCCATGGCCGCCATCGAGGCGGTCGGAGACCCCATGATGGCCGCCGCGGCGGGCCTGGCGATCGGTGCCTCGGAGACCGTTCCGG
>JAKIXL010000102.1:0-321 GCA_022709105.1 Thermoplasmatota archaeon
GGGTCCAGTTCGCGGTCCTCAACCTTCACCACGTCCTTCCAACCATCCCTTTTGGAAGGGACCCTCATAAGCACCGAGACGGTGGAGGCAACGTCGCCGGTCACGCCTATGATCCTGAGCACCTTCAATGCCTGGCCGCAATCGATATGATCGATGACCGTCCCGTTGCGTATGGGGGTCACTCTGAAATCCTTCATTAGATCTCACCTCCCATGACCAGCGAGAGGAGCGCCATCCTCACCGGCACTCCATTGAACGCTTGCACGAAGTACTTGGCGTTCTCGGTATCATCGACCTCCGGGGCTATTTCATCGACCCGGG
>JAKIXL010000102.1:331-5494 GCA_022709105.1 Thermoplasmatota archaeon
GCATTGTCCACCCGGTAGCAGCCTGCGACCTTCTGGTACTCCGCCGGGTCGGGAAACCTCTCCTTTTGTATCCTGGTGACGTACAGGACATCGGCCTCCGCGATGACTGACTCCAGGTTGGATGACAGCTTCGCGCTAACTCCCGCTTTCTCCAGATGCCTCACCGTCTCGCGGGGCATCTGCAAAAGGGAGGGCGCCACGAAGGTGAGGTCCGCCCCGAACATGGCCAGCGCCTCTGCCAGGGAATGCACCGTGCGGCCGTACTTAAGGTCGCCGACCATCACCACGTTCTTCCCATTGAAATCACCGCTCTGCTGCTTTATCGTAAAGAGGTCCAGCAGTGTCTGGGTCGGATGCTGGCCCGCACCGTCCCCGGCATTGATGACGGGATTCGATGAAAAGTGGGCCGCTAGTCTGGCCGCCCCCTCGTGAGGATGCCGGAGGACTATCGCATCGGAGTAGCAATCGACCATGCGTATGGTATCGGCCAGGGTCTCGCCCTTGACCGTGGAGGATGTCAGGGGCTGGGCGATCTCTATGCATCTCCCACCGGCTCGGGACATTGCGCTCTCGAAGGACAAACGAGTCCTTGTGGACGGCTCAAAGAACAGGTTGGCAAGGATCTTGCCATCGAGGATCTTGGTTGTCTTCTCTCCCTTGGCATATGGTACCATCTTTTGTGCCAGGTCGAGCACCTGCTCGATCTGTTCCCTGCTCAGGTCCCGAACAGAGACGACATCCATCCCTTTGAACGTCATGGGGGTCGGTTGAGAATGGTCTAGGGGGTAATAATAACTGTTCCAGCACCTTACCGATGCATCACGGCACATCATCGGAAAGATAGTGCTCATCATAGCGGGCGAGGGCCTCGTTCATCCTTCTGCTCCACTCCTTGACACACTGCTCCATCTTCCTTTTCAGAGCTTCCCTGTCTATTGCGCTGTAGACGTGGTAGTAGCCACCCTTCTCCAACGACCGGGTCTCTCTCAGGCACATCCCGCAGCTCAAGAGCTTCTGCAGCGCCCGGTACACCCCCGACCTCTCCTTCCCCATGCGCTCGGCGAGCTCGTCGGCCCTCATCGGCCCGTACTTCGACGCGGCGCGGAAGACATCGACCTCAAAATCGTTGAGACTAAAGGCGCACTGAACGATATCTCGACATGAGGATATCGTCGCGATGGATCTTTGAGGCGGCATCCTTCTCCATCCCCTCCGCGTCCTTAGGAAATCATTATAAAGGAGCGGTTATATATAGTTATTGCACAACCGTGCAAAACCGATAGGACGGTGTAATATGGTGGAAGTACTGGATGCCAAGGGACTGATGTGCCCTATGCCGATCGTGCAGTTGGCGAAGAAGATGAAGGCGATGAAGGTCGGGGACGAGCTCGACCTGATATCGGACGACGTGGGGTCCAAGGCCGACGTTCCCGCATGGTGCGAGAGGACCGGGAACCAGCTTGTGGAGACGAAGGAGGCCAACGGGGTCTTTACCTATCGCATAAAGAAGCTGAAATGAGATACGGTAGTGTTGCCCGGGCAGGCCCTGTCCGGACGCGGAGCGGGCATCAGGGCGAAGCTGGGCCCGGTGCTTGGCGAGAAGGCCCGGGCGCAAGGGATCAGCATCGACTTCCGGCCGGCAGACGGCCGTGATAGCTAATGGATCAAGTTCAAGAGAGCAAGGGGTGAGCTAATGGCCGATACAAAGCGCGTAGTTATGGTGGTGTCCGAGGGCACCTTCGACAAGGGAATGATGGCAATGATAATCGCGAACACCGCCGCAAGCATGGGAATGGATGTTCACATATTCTTCACGTTCTTTGGTTTGAACCTGCTGAAGAAAGGGGCCAAGCCGAAGCTTCCTGGCATGTTCCGGCTTTTCACCGGCATGTTCACCAAGCGGATGGCAAAGGGAGGCATCGCTGACTTCCCGGAGCAGTTATCAATGGCCTTGGACCTTGGAGTGAACCTGTATGCGTGCAGCACCACGATGTCGCTGTTGAGCATTGAACAAGGGGACATGATAGACGGTGTCAAGGTCCTGGGGGCGGCCGGCTTCCTCAATGTGGCCGCCGACGCTGACATGCAGTACTTCATTGGGTGAGGTGCGTCCCGATGCCGTCAAAGCTGTTCATCTTATTGAAATCGCCCCACGAGTATCGCGACCTCGATGCGGTGGCCGCTCTTGGAGGGGACGATCGGGTCGGCGTCCTGCTTTTCGAGGACGCCACCCTCTTCCCGGCGCTCAAGGACCGCAGGGACGAACTCATCGACGTCGCCGATGAGATCTACGTGATGGGAGATGACCTGGATGCCCGAGGGCTTAGGAGCAAGGTAGGCAAGGAGTTCCAGGTGATCGATTATCCCCGGGCGGTCGATCTCATCATGGACGAGTTCGACCAGACCATAACACTATGAGGCTTGGATATGGGTACATTGTGCATTCAGTTGCGCTCCGGAACGATGATGAACATGGACTCCAACGTGGCGGTCAAGCTTGCGAAGGCGGCCATGGACAAGGGGCATAAGGTGACGATGTTCGGCTATGGGGAGGCGGTCACGCTCATAAAGGATGGTCAGGACCCCAAACGATTCCCAAATGTTGGCAAGGAGATCTCGAAGATGACGGCAGAAGGCCTGGAGGTGGTGGTCTGCGAGACATGTTGCGTTGCCCGGGGCATCCACCGCGGGGAGGAGATCAGGGGGACGAAGATCGGGAGCCTGACCAACGACTTCTCAAGGATGGCGGCGGAAGCTGACCGCCTGGTGACGATAGCAAGGTGATCGGATGGCAGAAAGCATGCTTGTTCTGATAACCAGACCCCCTTATGGACTGGAGGAGGCGTTCGCCGGGGCCAGGCTGGCCCTGGGAGGGAAAGTGTCCGGGGTCATGGACGAGACCAGCGTATTGCTGATAGGTGACGGGACGCTCAACGCCCTGGAGGCCCAGAACCCCGCGGCGGTGGCCATGCCCTCGAACCTTGAGGCTCTGCAGGATATACTGGACCTAGATGGCCAGGTGTTCTGCGTTGAGCCGGACCTCCGAGAGCGGGTCGGGGACATGAAGGTCCTGGACGGGATCAAAATGATCTCCTGGGACGAGGCCCGGGAGATAGTGAACGCTCACCAGCTCGTGACCACCTTCTGAAACCCCTTCTCCCGCTCATTTTATAAAGCCAAGGTCAATCAACGTGCATGCTCGACATCTCCGACCGCGCTGGCCCGGCCCGCAGAGGCCGATGGACGGCAGGGCAGACCAAGGTCGAATTCCCCAACATGCTGTTCCGAGGTTCGGCCACGTACCCGGCGCCTACCTGCGCCGAGCTCACGGTCACAGGCCACGAGCGGATCGAGCTGAGGGGCGCCGAAGGGGAGGTTCTGGCGAGCTTTGCCTCAGGGATCGCTCGACCCTTGGACTACTACAAGGAACCGGTCATCGAGGCCGGGAGCAACGCGCTGCTGGTCCGCGGGAAGCCTACCGGACCGCTCATGGACCGCCCGGAGGAGATCGTTGTCCTGGGCAACGCCTTCGAGCTAAGAAGGGACGCGAAGGGCTTCGCCGATGCTGTCGTATCTCTCCGGGAGTCCGTGGGCCCGGACCGGCTGATCTACGCCCCGGGACTGATGGAACCGTCCAACCTGGCCCTCCTCGTGTATTCGGGCATCGACCTCTTCGATACCACGCTGCCGCTGTATCAATCGGCAAGGGGGCGGCTGCTCCTGACCGAGGGCTCGCTCCCCGTCGAGGACGGGGGATGGCTGGGGGGAGCAGAGAGCGCGGAGGAGCATAATCTGGACGCCGCGTGGAAGGAGCTTCAACTGGTCAGGCACATGATCAGGGTCGGCCGGCTCAGGGAGCTGGTGGAGACCAGGGTGAACGCCAGCCCCTGGATGGTCGCCGCGCTCAGGATGCTGGACCTTAGTCATTACGAATATCAGGAAAAGCGCTGGCCGGTCACCGGCCCCCGGTTCTACGCCAACTCCAAGGCCTCGCTGTTCCGCCCGGACGTGTGGCGCTTCCGCCGCCGGATCATGGAGCGTTGGAGGCCCGGCGCCCACAAGAAGGTCCTTCTCCTGATCCCCTGCTCTGCCAAGAAGCCGTACTTCACATCGAAGAGCCACCGGGCCTTAGAGGAGGTCATGCTCTCGGTGCCGAACTCCTCGGTGGTCCAGGAGCTCATCGTCACCTCTCCGCTGGGAGCGGTGCCCCGCGAGCTGGAACTGTTCTACCCGGCCGCCCAGTACGACATCCCGGTCACCGGGAACTGGGACCTGGAGGAAGTGAGGATGATCCAGTCGCTCGTGTCCCATGCGGCGTCGTTCGGCTTCACCAAGATAATATCTCACCTGGGTAGAGAGAGCGGCTTCGTCCAAGAGGTCGTCGACAGCGTTGACACCACCCAAGGCGCCGGAACGACGGCGCCAGAGGCCCTCGGTCGGCTGCGAGCGGAGCTAATGGAGGCATGCGAGGCGGCTGAAAAGGTCCCCCGGGCGGTGGACCGCGTGGAGATGCTTCGCTCCCAGGCCCGTTACCAGTTCGGAGAGGATGGCTCGTCCCTCCTTGACGGCTGCAACGTGGCGGGAAAGTACCCTTACCTGAAGTTCCTGCGCGGGAACGCTCAGCTGGGCATGCTGACCCCGGAGAGGGGTATGCTTTCCCTGACCATGGACGGCGGGGCGGTCCTCATGGAAAGGGGCGTCCACACCGTGGAGATGGGCGACTTCGACCTCACTGGTAACCTGTTCGCGATCGGCGTCACCGGCGCGGACGACCGCATCCGGGCCGGGGACGAGGTCGCCATCGTCCGAAACGGCGAGCTGGAGGCGGTCCGAGTGAGGCACAAGAGAAAGCGAAAGTGACCACTTTCAAAACAGATTTTTCAATCCAGACGTAAAGGCCGCATTTCGATCTTCGGCCATCTCCCACCCTTGATGTTATAAAAAGGAACGCCGCTCAAGAGTCCTGTGATATGACAGCGCTCTCCGACGTGGAGGACAATGGTTGGGAAGAGGTCTACCGCGCCAACGGGGTGCGTTGTGATATCGAGACGAAAGTATCATCCCAAGGCGAGGTCGGGGTTTGCCCGGCCCCCCTCGCAAATCCCTTATTCATTTTAAAGATCGAGAGGGAGCGGAGCTCCATCCCATCTGCCGCTCCCCTCG
>JAKIXL010000103.1 GCA_022709105.1 Thermoplasmatota archaeon
CCGCTCGATAGAAGACGCGAGAAGCGCGCAGGCGATGCTCACGCCGTCGCGCTCTGGGCGATCGACGGTCTGGAGGCTCTGCTCATAAGCTCGTGGAAATGCTCCAGCGCGTATTGGTCGTTGATGCTCACGACGAGGACGTACTTGTCGCCCTCCATCCTTGCCCCCATGACCATGCCCAATGTGCGGCCGCCAACCTCGAACGGGCAGGACTCCTCGGCCATGAACCTCTCGTACATGGCCTTAGTGACCTCGTCCTTGGAAGGAGGCGTAATATGCAGGATCACAAATTGATTATCTAACGAATAGTATAAATGCGATAGTATTCTAATTGCGATTATTGATAGCGACACTTGTCCCCGCGCCGGCCGCCGGCACGATAAGGGGCACATAGGCGGTCCGCCGTCCTGCGGACATATTTTAATCCTCCAATATCATAAGAACTGCCGGCGAGCAGGGGATGACCGAGACATCTGTTCAAACAGCGGTCCTGAAGGACGGGGCATTGGCCTGGAGCGCCGACAGCAGTGCCTGCCTGGTCTATCCGGTCGGCAGGCAGAGGGCCCGCCTGCTTCTCGCCGCCGATCTCCTGGCCGGCTTCGCCGACCGCACCCTCGGCAACGCATCGCTCAGGCTCGCGACCGCCCTGGAAGGCTGGGAGAGGAGCAGAAGGCAGGCTGCTTCCGACCCCGCACTGACCGATAGGGAGAGAAGGAGCAAAGAGGCATCCATCGGAAAGGAGACGGACAAGCTTAGAAAGGAGCTAGGCCAATTGGAAAGCTTCGACAAGGGCCGCTACCTGTACGAGGTGGCCAAGGCCACTCTATTAGAGGACTTCGAGTTCGGCCAGCTCACCAGCTTGGTGAGGAAGCACATCTCGGAGCGGGACGAGAGGGGGCAGAGCGAGCCGGCGGGCGAGGGGGCTGGGCCGGAGGGCGCTTGGACCGCGGTCCAGGTGTCCCCTCAGGACAGGGACCTGCTGGAGGCGGTCCATGCAATCAAGGAGAGCTCGCCCGTATCCAAGGAGCTATTCCTGGAGAAGCGCATCCTGCCGGCGGCCTGGTTCTTGGAGTGGATGGTCCGCAACGAAGGCCTGGCCTTGGAGCTGGGCCGCTCGGAGCTCAAGGCGATGAAGGCCCTGGCCCCGCTGGAGAAGGACATGGGGCCCACGCTAATGACCTCTCACCGCGAGATCGTGCGCATGGCATGCGCTCTCCGGGCATTGAGCGGCGCCATGGACCTGGTCCAAGGAGCGAGGGGCGGGCCGGCGCGGCCGAGGCTGCGAAGCGATTACATCGCCTCCTTCCTACCCGCCTTCGCCGACTACCGCTCGCTGGCCGAGAGGTTCGACCGGGCCAAGGAAAAGGACCTCGCCGGCATCGTGGTAGTGGGCATGGGCGGCTCGGGCAAGACCACATTCCTTCGGAGATGCTACTCCCTGCTCCGCAGCGATCCCGAGAACCAAGGCCTCAGCGAGGAGATAGATCCCAAGAGCACCGCCTTCGTGGTCGGCCACATGTTCCGGGACATCACCGTGCCGATGTTCGACGGCAGGAAGGAGCTGACCCTATGCTGGATGGACACCGCCGGTTCGGAGGACTACCGCCTTCTGGGCCAGCAGCTTACGGCGTCCGTGCGAGAGCTGAGGAACAGGATGTTCCTGGGGAGACCGGCGGACTACAGCCTGCTGTTCATGTGGTCATATGAGCCCAGCTACGATCCTGGACGCGATGCCCAGGGTTTCGAGGACGTGCTCACTCGGTTCATGGAGGAGGTCGAGGACCTGGCCTATTATGACCTGGAGCTTCCCGGGAGGACGTACCTGCTTCTCAACAAGGCCGACGCGGCCGAAGGAAAGGGAACGGCCGAGCGGTTCGCGATCGAGCACGAGAGGCGGTTCCGGGCAGTGATGGAGAGGAAGGGCATGCCCGGGGAATGCCTAGGCTTCATATCAGTCCTCAACGGCTCGGACAAGGACATCGCGGACCGCTTCTCGGTCACCATGTTCGGTCTATCGGACCGTGAGTGGAAGAGCGCAACGGCATCCGTCCGAGCGGGCATAAACCAGGGGATCATGGGAAACCTGCTCGATACGGAGGCCGCCATGCTGTTCAAGCGGGAGGTTTATGATCCGTGCTCAGGCCTCGGACAGGAGGAATATCTGAGAGAGACGGTCGCATGGATCGATAGGTACCTCCGGACGCCCGGCGGCGCGAACGTTTCGACGAGGGCGCTCCTAAGGAGCCTCAGGGCGTTCCTGAGCGGGGAGATGGATGGAGATGCGGTCGCTTAGGGACCTCGACGCTGAGCTGGGCAGGCACAATCTCCTGTTCGCCCGGACGCCGGAAAAGGCACGATTGTGCCGACAGCTGTTGACCGGCAGCGTCCTGCTCCACGGATCGGGAGGGATGGGGAAGACAACCCTCATGCTCCATGCCCTGCGGGAGCTGGGAAGCATGGGAGGCGGCCTCCAAAGCGCCTCCCCGCCCGTCCCGGACGCTGGGCACTCATTCTACTTCGAGGACCTTAGCGCCTTCATCCGTTTCCTCGGGGTAAGGAAAAGACCGCTCACGGTGAACAGGGCCTCGATCGCCTTCAGATGGGACGAGGGCGGTGAGAGGAAGGAATCGACCATCACGCTCCGCGGACGGGGAGCATCGGTCCCCGAGGGCAAGGCCACGCCGATGGCGGCATCGTCACCGATCTTCCAGACCGACCGCCTGGTCGTCCGCTCCACGCTGGAGGCGGTCATAGGGCCGAGGTTCGACATGGAAGAGGTGGCAAAAAAGGCAGAGCCTACGCTGGCCCGCTTCTCCGAGACCCTGGGGCAGGCCATAGAGCAGGCAAGGAGAGGGAAAGGCAAGGATGCCATCCAGGGCGCGGGCGGGGGCGGGACCGGAAGGACTATGCCGGCGAGGATCGCAGGCGCCCTGGCCGCGGTCGTGGACGGCTCGGTCGGGGAGGGGAGCAGGGAGCGCGGCGTCGTCCTGAACTTCCTGGAGGAGGAGCTGGCAGCCCTCGTGGAAGAGTGCAACAGGGAGGTCTACCTCTCCGCGGCGTCTTTCCTCAGAGCGGAAGACGGACCTGTCCGGCGTTCGTCCCTCCGGGAGTTCGAGGATAGCCTGCTGGAGTTCCTGGACAACAGCAACCTCGATCGCCTTGTCCCCGGAGAGATGACCTTTTGGAGATGGTACATAGGGATCGATCACTTGGAGAGAGGGGTGCCCGGGTGGACCCTGGACATCAAGAAGGAGGCGGTCCGCATGATCTATGAGAAACTGTCGGAGAAGGACGGCTTCCACGCGGTAATGGCCGTGGAGCCCAATCCCGCCCTGATCTTCGGGCACATGGGGCCAGGAGAGGTCAGGTCCGACAGGGAAGGCGCGGCCATCTCCTCTATGGAGGTCATCATGCCTCCCAAAGACGACCTCGTGCGCGAGAGCTCCAACTTCATTGTCGAGAACGTCGATGACCTCGGCGGCCTGCGGAAGGCCGATGTGCAGAAGGTGATGGCGGACCTCTACGACCACTGCAGAGGGCGGATCAGGCTATACTATCTGGTGCGCAGCATCAAGAACCTTCCCGCGCTGCAAGCGCAGGGGATGGAGCAGGTAGAGCCGGACGCGTCGTTCCTGGACCGGCAGCTGGGGGATGCCCTGGGCCAGCTGGGCATGCGCTATGAGTACGATATCAGCATCAAGAACCTGCCGGCGGTGCAGCCCCTGTTGGAACTGGCGAGGATGAGGGAGCGGTCGGCCGCGGAGAGCGCCCCGCAGATATCCAGGAACGTGATGTCCTGGCTCCTGGACGTCCACCAGGTAGGCCCGGCGGTGGGGGCCGGCAGATACCTGGCCGCCATGGAGGCCTATGGCGTCCTGAAGGTCGACGGGGACCGCATCGGGTTCTTCGACCCCTATGTGGAGTGGGAGATGCGTTCTTTGGCCAGGTCTGCGGACCATGGGGACCCTCCTCTGGCGATAGCCTTCCGTTCGGTCGACCGGCTGAACCGCTTCCTTTCCGTCGTGGACGAGGCAGACGTCCTGGCCCTCTCCAGCTACATCTCGGCGTCGCTCTCGAAATGGTCGGCCACGTCCAGGACCGATCCCGGGATATATGCCTCTCTGGTCTCCGCTCTGGAGGGCGGAGGGGACTTTCCCGACCGCAGGAGAAAGCTCGCTGCCTTGGCGGCCAGCGCCGTCCTCGGCGGCGTGCCCTTCCCCTCGGTCGACCTAGAGGGCCGCCGCCGGCAGATCATCGCTGAGCTGCTGAGGGGAGCGGTCAACGGCAGCGACCCGCGGCTGGCCTCGCTGGCCTCCCGGGCCGCGAGGAAGATGACCGAGCTGGCGGGGGCCAAGGGATGCGTGCTCTGCGGTGCTCACTTAGAGGACGGCCAGGTCATTTGCGCTTCCTGCGGAGCGGACTACCGGGACATATGCCCGTCCTGCGGAGAGAGTCTGGCCCCTCACTTCGCATACTGCGCCGGCTGCGGGGCCGAGGCGCCCCGGGACCGGACGGCCCGCCAGGGGACCGAGCTCTGACCGACGGCGGTGCGGGAGGACGGCGGACCGCCGATGCAGTCGCCTCTAAAGGAACGAAGGTCGAGATATTAGGATTCGGAAGAAAAGGATAAAAGAGAAGAGGGGGCGGCGCCCCGTTGCTCCCTACTTCCTGCGCCTGATCAGCAGGAACGCTCCGGCCGCGGCCGCAAGCACGATCGCGGCGATCCCGATCATTACCAGCGGGTCGGTGAAGAACGAGCCTGGGCCGCTGCTTCCGACGGAGAAGGTCTTCGAGCTGACGAGGACGTTCCCGTCCGAATCGGTGGCCTTGATGGTCAGGGTATGCTCGCCCGTCTTGAGGCCGGCGAAGGCCACCGACCTGCCGGACGGGTCCATGCTCACCATCTCGCCGTCGTCGAGCGAGTATTGCAGGCCGACCAAGGTCGCGCTGTCAAGGGCAACTGTGAAGTTGACCGTCACGTCCCCGTTGGGGGTTATCGACACATCATTGAACGTGATCCCCGGGGTCCCGTGGGAAAGGGTGATCGCCGCGCTCTTGATGCTCTCCACGTTTCCGGCCAGGTCGGTCGCGTAATACTCGATGGTGTAGCTGCCGTCCCTGGCGAAGCCAACACCTGAGGAGTACTCGTTCCAAGCGCCGCCGTTCACCCGGTAGTAGATGGCCTTGACCCCGGAGACAGCGTCGGTCGCACTTAGGGTGAAGGAAACGGACCCCTCGTAGCTGGTGCCGTTCCCGTTGCCGGAGAAGGCGATGGTAGATGCCGGCCTGGTGAGATCGATGGTGGTCGTAGCGTCCGCCGCGTTCCGCGCCGGCTCGATAACATCGAGGTTGTCCGTGCCTCGAGTGAAGAACTCATAGGCACCCTCGCGGGGCGCGGTGAACTGGATGGTACGGGTGGTGTTGGGGAACTT
>JAKIXL010000104.1:0-1849 GCA_022709105.1 Thermoplasmatota archaeon
ATTGATTATCATCCGGTCAATGACGATGTCCACCTCCACGTTGTGGACATTTGGGATGTTTAGGATTTGGTTTTGGATGAGCTCATAGAGTGAGTCCACGCTTCTGGAATAGGCAATGCATATAAGCCCATGATCACCGAACACCCTCATCACAGACTCGATCTCTTTGAACGACCGAAGTTGCTCGATGACAGCATTGACCGCCGTTCCCATTATCTCGAGGGATATTATCCCTTTCATCACCCCCAATTTTCCAGGGTTGGTTATTGTTGTGTAGCCCGTGATATATCCTTCCTGCTCGATCCTCGCCAGCCGGCGAGAGACCGTGGCCTTCGATATCCCCAGGACCTCGGATATCTTGCCTAGGCTCTCTCTGGAGTTGTCTCGGAGCATCTTTAGGATCTTCAGGTCGGTATCGTCCATGAGCAAACCTGCAACATTGTTCCAAATACTATCCATATAGCGGGTTGTTTGTGAGGTTCGTTGCAGATAATGCCTCAATATGTATTAATCGTTGTCGAAAAAGAAGAAATGTTTGCGGACACCCCCTTTCGGGAGCGCCGTTCTGCTCTTGCCCCTACTTAGGCCCGTTCGCTGATCTTCAGGTCGCTGAAGCGGTATACCTTCTTTGGACACACCGCCTCACAGTTCTTGCAAGCAGTGCCGAGGCAGTGCTCGGTGGCGATCCTTATTGTGTATCCGTGAGGTCCGCCCTCGATGACCTCCAGCGCCCTTTCCGGGCATTCCTTGGCGCACTTCTTGCACCCTATGCAGCCCTCGAAGCTGCCCATCAGGTAAACACCAACATTGTCAAGGATCCTCAGTCCCTTATCGCCTATGATGGGGATGTCCGAACTGACGATGCGTTGGGTGGACTTCGGGCGGACTATGGGCGGAAGGGGCCTAAGACCGGCCGTTCGCAGCGACTCGTTATAGATGTCGAAAGGCATGCCCTCCATCCAATACCCGATCTCATTGACGTACATGTCCTCGAAGACCTTGCTGGTCGCGAACATGATGTGCTTGGAGGCGATCGAATCGGCGATCCTCTGCATCTCATCCATGGCCTCATCCTTGACCAGAAGATCATAGGCCATCATAAGAGAGGTGTTGCCTACCTGGACCGTCTTCTCTATGATGCGGGGGACCATTCCCACCGTCTGAGCCTTTATTGCGTCCACGTAGGTGCCCGAGGCTCCGGCGAGATACATTGTCTTGACGTCGGTGTCGTCGATGCCGACCTCTTCGATCAACGTGCGGTGGCCGGCGCGTATAGCTCCCATGGCCTTCCCTGCCTCACCTAGATCGTCCTCTCCAAAGTCGATGCCGTTCTGGAAATGCAGCTTCTTGTCAGGTGTGCGAATGTAGGGCGGTTCGATGAGACCGGACTCGAGCCCCAGAGCGACCGCGGCGACCACCCCTGTCCCCGTTATCCCTCTGGCGTTCATATCGCTGACCGAAGAGAAGGTACCGTTCGAAGGATTCACCTTCATACCTACCACTGGCTTCAGGGTTTCGTTGAGAACGATGTTGTTCCATGTCCCGTCCTCGGCAAAGCTGAAATCTGAGATGGCATAAGGGGCGGCCAGCATGCCGTAGTTGATGGCCTGCCCTTCCATGGCCGGCCCGGCGGCGGCTGAGCCAGTATATAATTCCCCATCATGGAACAGTCCCATCTCGGCGTTGGTCCCGTAGTCGGTCACCATGCAGGTCTCCTTCTTGTCCATGAGCCCGGTCTTCATGATCATGGCCAGGGCGTCCGCGCCGATCTCGTGGCGTATCGACGGTGGGATTCGGACCTCCGCGGTGCGCTTGACCGACCTCATGCCGAGTTCCTCGGCCTTGATGG
>JAKIXL010000104.1:1859-5431 GCA_022709105.1 Thermoplasmatota archaeon
CCCGCGGTGATGACCTTAGCCCGACGATCGGGCACCTTTACGTTCAGCCTCTTAAGCAGGGACTGCCCAGCGTAGGCAAGGTCACGGATCTCTATCCCTTCGAACATGGACACTTGAGCAGGATTGCCGCACACTGCCAATCTTTCGATGCTCTTGGGGTCGACATCGTGCATCTCTATGAGCCGGCTGACGGTGTCCATGACGATCTTATGACCGACCTCGGCGCCGTTCTCGAGCCAGAAATGGAGATGGTCCATGATGTTGGCGCCCGGCAAAGGATGCCGCATGGTGATGGCGGTCGAGATTATCTTACCGTTCTTCGATAGGTCCACAAGGTGGCAGCGATATCCGCTGGTGCCCACGTCCAGAGCGATTCCAAGACCCATAATATCAGGGGAAGAACTCCTAGGAGATATTTAGCCCATGGGCTGGCATTAAAATCTATTTAATTGGTCATAATGGCCCGATCATTCCGGTCTCTTGACCGAATGCCTCTTCCCGAACCTTCCCAGCTTGTCCTCATCGAACACCTGTTCTATGCGGGAGCGAACGGTGCCGTCGTTGAACACGTAGAATATCTCGAGGTGGCCACCGGTCAAGCGGATCATGCTTGTCCTTAGAGTGGAGGTGTATAATGTGGAGAGCCCGTGCGCCGATGTCCTGGATTTGCCCGCCTCGATCAATAGTCCGACCTCGCGTAGCTGCTTCACGATGCCATAGCAGGTGACGATGGAAACGTCCAGGTTGTCCTTGATGTCCTGAACGGTAAGTTCACGGCCTATGCTCATGGCCAGGATCCTCAGGGCCAATGAGTCTGTGAGGAGTTGGTCTATCTTGTCAAAGGACCTTTCGGACAGCCTACGGGCCTTCTGAACGGCGTTATGCTTTTCGAACTCGTCCATCTCCCATTCTAGCATCGTTCACAGAACCTCCATCGTTCCTTCAATCACTTCCTGCCTAAGATTTTTATCGCTTAGGGGCCGCTCGCCCCTCCATAGATATGGCGGTTCCTGGAAACGTAGAATAGTCGGCCATCACATATAGGGCGTCATGAACTGCAGAGAAAGGTTCCTTTCCGCTCTCAGGCTGGAAACGCCTGACAGAGTGCCGGTCTTCTATCAACAACTTGGCGGGGCAAGGCACGTGCTGCAGGCCTCAGGGCTGACCATCAAAGAGGGATTTCACGACCCTGAGGTCTTCGCCAGGATCATGATGAAGGCACATGAGCTTTTCAGATATGACAATGTCATGATCGGCTGGGGAGACCTCCTGACCGAGGCCCAGGCGATGGGCAGCGCTTGGAAGTTCCCGGAAAAGGACTACTATCCCAGGGCTGAAAATTACGCTGTTCAAGGGCCGGAGGATGTGGACAAGCTTGTTCCGGTGGACCCCGTGGAAGATCGGTTCTGGTCCGTGCCGTTGAAGGCCGGCGCGCTTCTGCAGGAGCGGATCGGCAGGGAAGTGGCGGTGTTGGGAAGCACTATCTCCCCTTTCTTCCTTGCTTCCCAGCTCAGGGGTTATGAGAACATCATGTTGGACACCGTGTCCGATCCAGCGACCGTCCACCGGATCGTCAAGGTGGCCCTGGAATCTTTGAAGATGTATGGGGAGAGGATATCGGCGCTCGGCCTGGAGGCCTCGTTCATGGATGGCAGCGTTGCCTCCGGTCAGCTGATCTCGCCGGAAATGTGCGGCGAATACGACATAACCTATCTACGCCAACTGCTGGAAAGGTTCAGGTCCCTGGGAATCAAGACCCTCGTTCATAATGATGCCGAGCTTCCATATCTCAACCAGCAGATCGAAGCGGGAGCGGCGGCGGTGCACTACAACAATGATCTTGTGGACCCCGTCAAAGTGTTCCGGGAACATGGGGGCAAGGTATGTCTGGCGTCCGGCATCGATCACGGGGTCCTTATCTTCAGAAAGACCCCTGAAGAGGTCGAGGGCAAGGTTCGAGAGGTCATCGAGCTTTTCGGGGACGTTCCGGGGCTCATCATGGCCCCTGGGAGCGAGATACCGTTCAAGAGCCCGTTGGAGAACATACTCAGGGTCAGAGAGGCGTGCGAGAAGCACGGCAGGTATTGAATTGAACATAACCTAGGGGATTTATAAAAAATGGGAAGGGGGAAGGTGTTTCCAACCTCTGATCGGCTCACCAGTGGCTGATCAGCCCTTGATCGCCTTAATCATGGCGTCAAGGTTGGCCTTGGGCACACGGGCGGCGAGGCCGCAGCCAGGAGCAACGACGTTGAAGCCGGCGTCCCTGACCTCGATGGCGTTCTGGCGGCAGTCCTCCGGAGTCCCCTGGAGCAGCGGGCGGACGACACCTATGTTGCCGATGAGGGCAGCGCGGTTGTTCACTAGCCGCACGGCCTCGGCCGGGTTGACCTTCTCCTCGATGGAGAGCGCGTCGGCGCCGGTGTCGATCATGTGGTCGAGCAGTATCGTGGTGTCCCCGCAGATGTGCAGGATCTTCTTGGCACCCTCAACGCCGGTCCAGCATTCCTTGATGTAGGGCTTCGCGAACTCGTCGAACATCTCCCCGGACAGCATGTCGGTGGAGGCGGAGGGGTCGCTCATGGCGATGGCGTCGGCGCCGGCCTTAACGAGCTCCTTCAGGTACTCCTTCTCCATCTGGGCAGCGACCTTGCAGAACTTGTGGACGGCGTCAGGGTCGGTGATCATCATCAGAAGCAGTCCCTCGGTCCCAACCAAGTGGCCGGCGATGGTAACGGGGCCAGTGGTGCCGACGACGATAGGCAACTTGTCACCGACCTCCTTCTTCAATATCTTGGTGGCTTCGATGACTGTCTTGGCCCTTCCCTTGGTGGCGAAGTCCTTAGGGAAGGTGGGCATGGCATCGGCCTCGAAGACATGCTTCTTGACCATGGGGGTCCTGTCGACCTTTC
Source organism: Thermoplasmatota archaeon (assembly GCA_022709105.1). Lineage (GTDB taxonomy): Archaea > Thermoplasmatota > Thermoplasmata > Methanomassiliicoccales > Methanomassiliicoccaceae > UBA6. Next base: position 4,772 of record JAKIXL010000104.1, read on the forward strand.
CCAGGTCCACAGTGGCTCCGAAGGCCTCGGCCTCGACGGTCAGACAGAAGGGTATCCTTGCGTTCTCGAAGCCTAACACCTTGGCGCCTGCAGCTCCGAGGGTCGCCATCTTCCTGGGATCGGTGTGAGCATCTGGCCAGTGAACTCCCACCGCGTCCATCTGGTCAACGGTCACCGACTGGGTAACGCATCCTACTGGGGGCCTGTCCAACTTCTTTCGGGATAGGGCTGCTAGAAACCTCTCTTTTGGTGTCACGATTGGTCCTCCTATTACATCCTTATAGCTTGGTTCGCAATTAAAGTAACCATATAATTAGTTTTCGTCAATCTGGATTAACAATCGTCGTTCCGTAGGTCCCGAGCCAGCTATGCACTGGGAAGGCAATATATACTGTATCGAAGCGGCCGGTCAGAAGCAAGAGGCCCATGTAAGGGATTTGAGAAATTAGCATTATCTGTTGCGCTCTGACCCATGTCTTCAAATGCAGATGTTGAAGCGAATGCTGGACCTTGATCCTCCCGGGCTTTTTGCGTTGTTGATTGTGGTGGAAAGGACCCTTATGATCCTTTGGAGACGGCCTTTTACGATAGCACGCTTCCATATGCCAATCCCCTGATCGCTCCGGATCCCAGCATCCAAAAAGGGTCTGACTGGACCTC
>JAKIXL010000105.1 GCA_022709105.1 Thermoplasmatota archaeon
GCCGCTTTCGCTCACCTCTTAACAAGGCATTTAACTCGCCGGGGCCGATTTTCACCACAGGATGATCGAGGGCGGGCTCAGGGCCGTCAAATCCCAGGAAGGCATAAATGCTCGCTCCCAATCATAGGACAATGGTCAGAACTGCCCGCCCCTGAGCCTGTCCGATGCGGGCGATGTCCCATCGGAAGCGTTCGGCGGTTGAAGAGGATCTCCAGCTGAAAGGGAATGGCAGTTCGATAGGCACGGACATGGACTGGACCGACTTCAACAAAGAAGAGATCGCACCCCATGTAAAAGAGATCACCAGGGTGCTGGAAGGAAAGATAAGGGAGCAGGAAATCGAGAAGGACCTCGACAACTATCTGAACGTCTACAGGATGTCCCTGGAAGCGTCAAAGCGGCATATCGTCCGCAAATACGGAGGAGACCCCAACGCTCTGACAAAGGGAGAGAGGAAGATGCTCTCTCAGCTAGGTCTCAGCGAGCAAAGCGTGGACCTTCTTGTGAGGGTCATGTCCTCCAATGTTCGTGAGGTGTCGGTCGGAGGTAACCCCAAGACCATACAATCCGGGATACTAGCGGACGAGAACGGGAACACCGTCAAGTTCACGGTGTGGGATGTCTCAAAGGCGGACCTTAAGGCAGGGGAGAACTATCTCATCAGGTATGCATATACGAAGGAATGGAGCGGACAGCCGGAGGTCCATCTAGGCAACCGCGTAGTGGTGGAGCTTCGTCCCCAGGACGAGGTCAGGGTCCCGGACGATGTGGTCGTCCCTCAGGCCTCGAGCGGTTATTCCGCCCCCATCGTGGCCAAGGTCTCCGACCTAAGGGAGAACATGAACAATGTTACCCTCACGGGGAGGATATTGAGCCTCAGGACGAAGGATGTAGAGACCCCCTCGGGCAAGAAATCGATGTACACAGGGATAATCGCTGACGAGACGGGCAAGGTCGAGTTCACGGCCTGGCACGATTTCGGACTTAAAGATAACGAGGTGATAACCGTTTCCAACGCCTACGTGAAGGGATGGAAGGGGATCCCTCGTCTGAGCTTCGGAGAGAGGGGACAGGTCACCAGGCCTAAGATCAAGATGCCTGCAGCGGCCGAGCTGTCACAAGCCGCAAGGAAGAGCATTGATGAACTGGAGAGGGCGGGCTGGGCCTCGGACGTCATCGTCACCGGGACAATAGTGGATATAAAAAAGGGCACTGGGCTGATCTTCCGATGTCCAGAGTGCAACCGGGTAGTGCAGAAGGGGGTCTGCCAGGTGCATGGCAAGGTACAGCAGGTCCCTGATCTTCGCATCAAAGTGGTGGTCGATGACGGCTCCGCCGCCATCACCGCAGTGATGAAGAAGGACGTGACCGAGCAGCTCACTGGGATAACTCTCAAGGCCGCCCTTGAAGAGGCCCGGGAGACAATGGACGCCGAGGCGGTGGCCAATCGTTTCGAGGAGATCCTGCTGGCCAAGCCCATCGAGATCCGAGGCAACGTGATCTCAGATGACTATGGACTGTCCATGAACGTCAATGAGGCAAGGTTCATAGAACTGGACGTGAGGGCAGAGGCTGAGGTGCTTCTTAAGAGGATCGAGGTGATCTGATGAAGACCCGAGAGGTCGCCTGGAGGGTGTTCGCTTACGAGTATAATGCCTCTACTTTGGAGATCAAGGGAGAAGGAGAGAAGGCCCCCTCGTACGTAGTAACGCCCTTGGGCGCAATGATCAATCGGCTGTTCATCGTCGGCCTGCTTACTGATCTGCAGAACCTGGGCACCGAGGCTGAGCCTTACTGGCGTGCCTTGCTCTCCGACGGTATGAACAAGTTCTATCTCTATGCTGGAAAGTACAATCCAGAGGCTACGGTGGTACTGTCCAAGCTGGAGCCGCCCGCGTATGTTGCGGTGGTCGGCAAGACCCGGACCTATTCTCCGGAAGAGGGCAGGATAATCGTATCGGTACGTCCAGAGAAGATCATTCGTGTGGATGAGAGCATCAAGGACAATTGGGTGCTGGAGGCAGTTAGGTCTACCCTCAAGCGCATCGACTGTATGGAGGAGGCCATGCAGATGGAATCCCCACAAGTGGATGATCTGGTCCGCCTAGGCTACTCGCAAGCACTCGCCGAGGGCGTGGTGAGGGCCTTGCCTCATTATAAGGAGACTGACCTCAACCGCTACCGGGGCTTGGCACTGGAGGCCCTTGAGCAGTTGCTTCCGGAGGGCACAGGTGAGCTGCCGATGTTACATGACGTTCCATCGTTCGGGCCAGAGGAGATAGAGGACGAGACCGACGAAGAGGACAAAGAAGAGATTGTGCTCAAGCTCATCGAAAGACTGGACACCAATAAGAAGGGGGCCCCTCTGGCCGATCTCCTCCGAGAGGCCGTGAAGTCGGGCATAGGGGAGGCGGAACTTGAAGAGATCAACAACTCCCTCCTGGACAAAGGCTTGATCTATGAGCCTACAATAGGAAGGATGAAGCGCATTTGAGCGCTCCTCTTCCATTTTTTTCTTACATTTTTTGGAGCCCCGACATTAGGTTGTCCTCGAACATCCACTCGTTATCAAAGTGATCGTTTAGGTCTTTGATGAGCACATAGAACCACCAGATGGCGAACGCTGGAAGTAGGACAGATATGATAAGATAGAGCACGTAGCTACGTTCGCTGATGCTCTTCCAGGTCCCGGAGAGCAGCGGCCCCATGCTGATCTGCTCGGAAGCATAGTGAGCGTTCTGAGCGAAGCCGTAGAAGCGGCGATCGTGTCCCGGGGCATAGTCGGTCAGCCAGAACAACGTGAGGATGATTGCGATGATATTGATTCCGGGTATGAGGCATAGGATGGTCCACAATAGGGCGCTCTGAGGTTCCTCGTACATCAATGAACCTCGGTCGAAGGCCTGCATCGCCTGAACGTAAGGGCCGACGCGCTGCCCGGTCCCCATCTCTTCTCCCCGGAACCTGAAGAAATCCATCAGCTCGCGGCGGAGCTGGGCCTCGCGGGCCATATGCTCATTGCGCCGCTTCAGCAACCGGAAGATAAGGAACGCCAGGAGGAACACTCCGACTATGGTCCCGACCATGGCGACCGCAAGGCCCAGAAGCACATCGTACATGAAGGCGACGATGCCCAGTACATAGCTGGTGATCACCACCACAACAGGGAGAAGGATCCAGTAGTCAGGGATCTTGATGTCGGTTCGGTGCCTTCGCCCCATAGTGGCCATGAGCGCTTCCTTGGCCCTGGCGGAGGAGCCCCATCCATGGAAGGGGGAGGTCGGGGGAGGTACCATGGCTCCTAGAAGCGTCGCGCCGCAAGCAGCGCAACCCCCTGAACCTGGCTGGACCGCCGAACCGCACTGAGGGCACTGAACCGTTCCGTTCATCGCTTATACTCCTCCTTTTCCCTTGCTGCGTCCAAGAAGGCATGATTTGCTCTTTAATATGCTGTCGGCGGTACGTTTTCCCGGCCCTGATGCGAGAGGGGTCCTAGATGCATCTCAGCGCACCACCTTGATCGCCGCGTAACCGACCACGTCCTCCATGGGAGATACGTCACCAGAGTTGCCATACTTTAACAGCTCGGCCCTGCTCCCACCAGAGGCTAGCAGCATGGCCATGACCGGACCGTAGCCGCACATGGATATGTTCTTTCGTATGACAGTGTCGTATACTCCCTCGGCGTCCAGGGCGAGGATGCGGTCGATGACCGAACGGTCCTGCTTAGCCGCCTCCTGGGCCGGAACGTAATGGGAGAAGTCGGTGGAGGCTATAATCACGACATCTCGGCCCCGGCATGCCTTCTTTATCTCTTCGGCCACTTCCACCGCGGTCTCATGGTCCTGAGCGGCCATCGCTATCGGCACGAAGGTTATGTCCTCCTTGAAATATTGGATGAACGGCAGCTGTACCTCGATGGAGTGTTCGTAGCGGTGAGCCATGGGATCATCGACTATGAGCCTCCCCATACCCTTGATTATCTCCTTGTCCACCCTTACCTCCCCAAGCGGTGTGTCGAAGTCCTCAGTGGTCATCGACACCGGGGAACCCAGGCCGCTGTGGTTTGGCCCTATGACAATGAAGGTCTCGGGGAATCCGTCGTTGGCAAGGGCGGCATATGCGTATGCGGCCACCGGACCAGAGTACACATATCCGGCGTGAGGGACCACCAGGCCGACGATCTTTCTAGGGCCGGCGGTGTTGAGCCGGGGCCGGCGGCCAAGGTAGGTATCATAGAGGCGGTCGATCTCTCCTCTGACCTGTCTCTCGGTGCGGGGATAGAACTTGCCTGCGACAGCGGGTTGCCTCAAGGCCATCGTTTGAAAGAGTGTGTCAGCGGTTATATCAAATTACCGCGCTTGGACCCGAGGACCGGTGGAAGAAGAAAGAGATCTGCGTCCGCTCGGCAAGAACGGACAAAGGGTTTCAGAGGGAGGCCTCGAAGTCGTCCATGGTGAGCTTGAACTCATCATATGACCTTATCAGGCCCTTCTCCTTCAGGACCTCTCTTGTCAGGAGCCAATATACGCAGGCCAGGGCCCGGCGGCCCTTGTTGTTGGTGGGGATCACAAGGTCCACGTTCCTGGTCTCGTTGTTGGCATCGCACAGGGCGACGATGGGGATCCCGACGTTCATGGCCTCGGCGACGGCTTGCTGGTCCGCCGCGGGGTCGGTGACGATGAGCACCTCAGGTTCGATGTACTCAGGGAGCTTGGGGTTGGTCAAGGTCCCGGGAACGAAACGCCCGGCGAAGACCTTTGTCCCGATGGTCTTCGCAAAGACCTTGGCCGGTTTCTGACCGTACTGCCTGGCTGAGGATATTAGTATCCGGTCTGGCTGAATCCGGGCCAAGAACTTGGCCACCGCCCTGATCCGGGCATCGGTCTGCTTGACATCCATTACGTAAAGCCCGTCCGACCTGACCTTGAAGATGAACTTCTTCATGTCGGCGCTCTTTTGCTGGGTACCTATGTGGACGCCCGAAGTCAGGTAAACATCTTCAGGCACCAGGAGCTCGGTCTTGACCTCTTCGCTCATCTTAAAAACCTCATATGTCTCTTTTTACGGTGATAGGGAGAACACCCCTATCATACTCGAGCCTGGCAATCTCCACCGGGTCGATCATTCCCTCGGGTATGTCGATAAGGACGGGCGCGCCCAACGATACCTGCAAAGACCGGGCACCTATGATACGCGCCTTCTCAAATCTAGTGTATTTCATATAAGCACCACGCGGGAGTGGCCTGATATTAACAGTCCGCTTATAAAGCTTTTGTAAGGGGTCTGATCGACGTCCAGTTTGTTGATTGCCATCTTCTCATACCATCTTTTTATGCATCACCTATGCCGATTTTCTAGGGTGTGACCAATGGTTTTGGTGAATAGCCGATTACAGAAGG
>JAKIXL010000106.1 GCA_022709105.1 Thermoplasmatota archaeon
TGAGAGAATACGGTCAAGGATATGGTACAAGCCTCTCTGCTCGCCCTTAGGCCTGTGGTCTTGGCATCTTGCGCAGAGCCTCGGCGACCTTGGGCAGCAGTTTGGTCTTGGGCATGTTGTTCTCAACAAGCAAGAGGCCCTGCTTGTTCCACCACGCTCCAGGGTAGGCCTTGCCCTCTTCGAGCTTCCATTCAAGGCCCAGCTTCTCTACCGCCTTGATGATCATCGACATCTGAGGTTCCGGTATCGCCAGATGCTTGGCCACCCTGCGCCCCTCAGCTCTTGTGCGAGAGCTATCAAAATACTCCGGCCATAGGACCCACGCCTTGTCCGCGTCGAAGACCATGGTCGGTCATTCCTCAAGAGGGATAAATGGTTTGGCCTCACTCGGTGAGAAGGACTGCGTTGACGGTGCCGTCCTGTCCGGGCCGAGAGGTGATGCGGGCAGGCCCCAGATCGGTCTGGATGGTGGCTCCGCGGTTCACGATATTGCGCTGAACATAGTTCGGATTGGCCGGGTTCACCGTTACTCTGGTTATCTTGACCCTCTTGACCTGGTTCGTCTTGGGGTCCACGACGTTGGCATAGGCGGCGCTAAGCATCTTGACCTTGGTGTTGCCACCCATGGTGCGGTACTGCCTGAGGCTCTCCTCGCCGAGGTTGGTCAGTAGGGGCTCGCGCCCGATCTCGTAGCGCCTCTTCTTTCTGTTCTGCACCAAGCGGCCACCGGTCGGCTTCCGCTTCGATCTGCCCTGCCATAATGCCATTCTAATCCTCTGCCACTAAAATAAAGGTCATATAAAAGGTTTTGTTCTCTGGCGCCCTAGATGCGACGCTCAACGTCCAGATCTGCCCAATGAGAGGTCAGCGCTTGGTTATGAATATGCCCAAACCTCGTACCCTTTCGGCCTGAGGATGGTCATGGGACTCTCCAATATAGTTGTGCCAGCGATCGTTAAGCTCCTCGACCGGCAGAACCCCAATATGCTCTTTCGTTGCGGGGTCCTCGAGATAGACCAGGCCGTCGTGCACACCGATGACGACCATGTAATGACCATGTTCCCATTCATCCGCCCACGGGGCGCTGGGCGGGCGCTCCCCAGCCCAGGCCTGGGCAGCAATGATCACCGGGGCGCCAATTCTTACCGATGCGGCGAGATCCCCTATCTCAAGGTCCGTCCTCATCGCCGCGTTGAAGCCAAGTTCCCTGGCGACCCGCACGATGTCCTCAGGGTCGGTCCCATTGTGAGGAGCGGTCCTCATCCGTTCCATAAGCTCCTTCTCGCAGATCTCCTCACCGTAGTACGAAAGCACCGCCTGGAGACAGGCCGGGCCGCAGGAGTAGTCGGTGCTCTGGACGATGTCCGGCAGGCCGGTAAGTACGTCAAGCTGAACGTTCCGGGGGCTGCTCGAGCACATATCCACGACCTCGGACCGGGGGATAAGGAACGAGAACATGAAGGTCATTGACAGAACGGCCGTATTTATCGTTGTTCCTTCAGAGCGGCGCTCTCTCCGAACCTCCGGCTGGCCGCCGTCTCTCAGGCCGTGTCAGAAGCCTCCAGAAGGACGGCCTTGATCTCCTCATTGACGTCCAGAAGAGCGGCGTTCCCATCCTTGGCAGCTCCCGGGTTGAGGAACAGGGTTCCGCCATCCATCACGATGCCGCGGGCCTCGTGTATATGGCCGGAGAGAACAGCACGAGGACGGAACTCCTTCACCAATCGCAGGATGGCCTCACTGCCCACATTCGCCCCCGTCGGGATCCGGTCGTTGATGCCCTTGGGCGGCGCATGCAGCACCATTATCGCATCCGGTCCCATCAGCGGCCGGAGGGCCGACTCGATATCCTCCTCCTCGAGCTCGAAAGGGGTCTCGAAGATGGTCGGATTCGAGCCACCAAGTCCCACGAAAGTGCTGCTCCCGATCTCCACCTTGCGCTTATGCAGCAAGGTAGCGTGCCTCTCTATCTCCTCGCACACCAGCTCCGGAGGGTCGCAGTTGCCGGGTATGGCATACGCTGGGCGATCCAGATGGGACAAGAACTCCCCGGCCCATGACCCCGGACCGAAGTGAGTGATATCTCCCAGTATGATGTAGGCGTCCGCTTTATGCTCTGCCGCCAAGCGCTTGGCCCAGACAGAGACCTTTTCCCGGCCGTGGATGTCCGAAAGTACCAGAAACCTCATCGCGATCGCTCCTCCATGAGGTTCCCGGTTGAAAAACCCTTCACAGGCCCAGCATGTCCAGGCCAAAGGACCCGTAGGCCAGCCCATAGGCGGCCAGATATCCCAGTATCGCTCCGCTGTTGAGGAACGGCAGGCCTGCTTGAGGGTTCCCCTTCGCGACCAGGTTGAACAGCACGACATATCCCAGGAGTCCTCCGATGAGAGCGCCGGCCGCCGCCCACAGGTTCGCGGTCATCAACGGGGCCGCCGCCTCCGGCAGGTAGATCGATGCGGAAACCACCAGCAGGCCAGGTATCACCGCGTCCCCTACTCCCATGAAGAACGCCTCTCTCTCCTTCCCCTCTTTCACGAGCACCCCGTGCTTCTCAACCTTCTCCATGGTGAAGCCCTTTTCCTTCGGCACCACAAAAAGGACCGGCAGGCGTAGGGGGGCGACACCCTCGGCAAGGGCTATCATATGCTTGGTCTTGTAAACAGATATGGCGTCGTACACAGCCATTATGATGAGCAGGATGATCACCGGCAGCACCGTCAGCGACATCCCCAGGATGGCGGTGACGCCAATGCCCACCACAAGGCCAATGGCGTCGATGATGTACCACTCGCCGCTCTTTGCCAGAAGGTAAAGGAGCCCTCCGGCCAGGCCTATCGAGGCGATCAAAGCGATCCAGCCCCCGCTGTCCACCTGGAACAGGACGGGCAGGAATACGTACAGCATGGTGATGAAGATGCTGACGTAGAAGATCCCCTGCACGATGCGCTGCCTTCCGTACTTGATAAGGATGAGTATGATGGCGGTGAGGATGAGCACCATTAGGACATAGATGAACGGATTGGCAGGAGAGCTGGGGTCCGGAAAGGCCGTCAGCTCCGGCATGTACAGCGGCGCCAGAAGGACGGCGGAGACCTGCACTATAATGAAGATGCCCGCCATGGCCAGAAAGGGCAGGTTCTTACGCACGCCACCGCTATGGGTTCCGGATAGATAACGATATCTCGGTGCGAAGAAGAGCAACGTTTATGTAGCGGGCCGATGTAGAAATGGTCGTGAACGACCAGTTAACAACTACCAGTTCAAATTATCCGGCCAGGCTGGAAAGGGCCAAGGACCTGGCGGACATTTTCGAGATCGTCAAGGATGCCGTGAGCGCCCAGCTCGGTCTGTCCCGCGGCGGCCTTATGCTCGGCATAGCCGAACTGGGCGGCCGCCCCGATTCGTGGATAGGCGGCTTCTATCCCGTCGCGACGAACATAATCGTCATGAACAAGGGACCCATGAACAAGATCCTGAGAGAGCGGCCAGAGCTCTACAAGGCGTACTGCTTCCATATCCTGCTCCATGAGTACATACACACAGTCGGGTATATGGACGAGGCTCTGACCAGGAAGCGGACATTGGAGATCAGCGAAAGACTGTTCGGCAAGGAACACCTGGCTACCAAAATGGCCACGGACATTTCGCAGTTCTTCCCCCAGATAACCTACGCGGTGCCCACCGAACCCCCCGAGGACCTCAACATGGAACTGGTTAAAGGCTTCGACCGGTCCTGCGCCAGTTATATATGCTGATAGGTAAGGCTTGCGAGGACCTGAGCGGTACGGCCTCAGAACCCGGACGGCGGCGGTCTTTCGGCCCATTCTCCCGAAGACCGCCTCGGGCCGAGACGGAACGGCAGAGTGACCGGGACCGGAGGGCTCCGCGACAGACCTCCGATATAAGCGCGGGAGCATGGGGCCGTGAGGGCAATGAACGGAACCATGCTCTTTGCTTCCAGTGACAGGGAACCATACCCGGGCATGATACCATCGACGGCGCATGCGGTCCATAACGCCGCCGGACGATAGGGGCCCGGACGCGCACGGGAAAGGACGATCGCGGGCCGCTCTTTCAGATTGAAAAAAGCATTTTCAATGGGAGCATGATCAAAAAAGCGCCTCATGGCCCGACCTCGGTGCGGCCTGGGACGGAGGCTTCCAGCAGGCCGCCAGGGAGAGGCGCCTATGCAATGGGATATGACATCCATCGCACCATAATTAAACGTGATCGTCATGTAGGGCATCATATTGGCTTGCTGCGGGTGATGTTTTGGACTCATTAGACAGAAGATTGCTTCGCATATTGGAGAGGGATGTCAGGATCACCTGCAGGGAGATATCAGAGAAGCTCGGGATCTCGATCCCTTCTGTCCAGAAACGGATCGCATCTCTGGAGGGGACCGGGCGCATTCTGGGATATACTGCCCATATCGGACTGCAGGCCCTTGGCGGATCCATGGCGGTGGTCCAGGGCAGGTCGGGCGCCGACTTCGCCCCAGATCTCGTCGATGAGCTGGGAAAGAACGACTCGATCATGACCGTGATATGCGGAAACCAGAACAACCTGGTCATCGCGGCCTTCCTGCGTGACATATCCGATCTGGACAATGTCGTGTCGTTCATCAGGAACGAGGGCAAGATCCCCGATCCCGAGGTTCTGCTGGTCAATCAAGGCTCTGACATCAGCTGCACAAGGTTGGTCAGATCTAAGGAGAGACCCCAGTTGGCCGATCTCACGGACCTCGACATGAAGATCATCTGGGCGCTCCATAAGGACGCACGGAGGCCCATCTCGGATGTCGCCGAGGAGATCGGAGTGTCGTCGAAGACGGTAGGCCGTCGACTGGCCCGCATGATGGACAGAGGATCGATCGACCTGCATGTCATGGCCGTTCCGAATCTCGACGAGGACCTTCAGATAATCCTTCAGGTCCGTCTCTCTCCTGGCGCCGAGAGGGCCGACATCGTTGAACAGGTGCGCAGGCTGGGCGGTGATTTCGTGGACGAAGATCTGACCTTCTCAAACTCTCCAGACCTTGTCATGTTCGTCCTGTTCACCCAGACACTGATGGAGCTAAAAGGTCTGCTCTTCCAGGTACGGGAGATCGAAGGAGTGGCCAAGGTGTCCTTCGATACGGCCCTCTACCAGAAATATTTCGATACTTGGCGGGACGATCTGCTCGCGGAGAGGGTCGAACAGATCAAAAGGAGAGGCGGTCGCAATGAAGTGCCTGGAGGGACCCGATCGAAGGAGAGCTCCTCAAGGCCTGAGGCGGGGACCTTGAGGCGCTCCAAACAGGCATAGCGTCCGTGCCGGACCAAGACCTTTATTCTTGCCATTGCACAGCAAGATGGAGGGTGCACCCTAGATAATGGCCAAG
>JAKIXL010000107.1:0-321 GCA_022709105.1 Thermoplasmatota archaeon
GCCGCGATCGAGGAGACGACGTCGATCGTCCCGTCCCGGGAATTGTCGTCCATGACCAATACTTGGATTCCAGGATAAAGTGCGAGAAGGCGCGCTATCATTCTTTCTATGTTGCAGACCTCGTCGTAGGTCGGGATGATCACCGAGAAAAGGGAGTTTTGGGCTGGCCGTGCAACCAACGGAACCACCTTCCTGACCTTTACAGATTGTCGTTATATATCCTTTTCCATAATTTTCGGGGACATTTTTCTCACTGGCCCATACTGCTGGCGCTTCTATCTCTATTCGTTCGTACTGAATGATTGTCTCGCAATGGAGATA
>JAKIXL010000107.1:367-5291 GCA_022709105.1 Thermoplasmatota archaeon
GGTCGGGAAGCATTATCTATGGCGCATACTTTGCAAGGCTCCAGGTGGTACGTGTGCGGGTCGCGGTCCTGTGCCGGAAGCTCGATGGGAAGCCTACAAACGGTTTCGAACGGTACTCACACAATCTGGTCTCCGGCCTGAGGGAAGGGGGCTTGCCCCCCTTGCTCCCGAACCAGGAGGCCGCTCTAGCTGTAAGGCCGTCGGGGTCCCTGATCAGCCCTCCGTTCTATGACATCCTGTTCCCCTTATGGCAGCTCGTAAGGGGACGCATGAGGGCGGACATATATCACGCGGTGACCGACTCCCAAGCCATCATATTTCCATGGCTGAAGGGGAAGAAGGTGGTAACTATGCACCATGTGGACAAGACCCCTCCAGACTCGATACCCGAGGCGGTCTTCCGGGCTTTTTATCATCTAGGCACCAAGATGGCCCTGCGTCAGGCCGACAGGCTGATCTGCATATCCTCTCAGACCAAGAAGGAGGTCATGGAATCGTACAAGGTTCCCGAGGACAAGATAGTCCTGGTCTCTCAAGCGATCCCCGGGTCCTTTCGACCAATGCCCGAGGTGCCCAAGGAAGGGACCGTAGGTTATATAGGGGCGTTGAAGAAAAGAAAGAACGTCGAGCTTCTTGTCCACGCCTTTGCCATATATTCAAGGAGGCCGGGAGCTGCCCCGCTAAGGCTGAACATCTATGGAGGTGGAACCGACCTTCCTTATCTAAAGGCCCTCGCATCGGAACTGGGTGTGTCAGACATCGTGGACTTTAGAGGTCCGATCGAGGAAGAGCTTCTCGTCAAGACCTATAACTCGTTCTCGCTCTTCGTCCTGCCGAGCCTACAAGAGGGGTTCGGGTTCCCGATAATAGAGGCCCAGGCCTGCGGCGTACCGGTACTCACGTTGAGAGGCGCCCTTATCCCGGAGGAGGTGGCCAGGTTCACCATCAAGTGTTCTGACGAAGAGGACATGGCCGAGCAGATGGACAGGCTGATGAAGGACAAAGGGCTTCGAGAAAGAACAATATCGGACGGCATAAGGCACGCGGCCGAGTTCTCGATAGAGGAGATGGGCCTGCGGACCAGGTCAGTATACGAATCGCTCTATGGCCAAGGGAGGTCCTGATCGGACGTCGCAGCGATGATGTTCGAAGGCCGGCCTTTGAGAGGTCGGGACGCATAGGCCCTGTGGCGGTTATAGATGTCAACGGTCTCCAAGTAGATGCTCTTCACCGACCGGAAACCTATGCGGCCTCCCAAGGGGCGGCTGAAATCAAGCTCGATAGGCGCTTCAACGATCTTGAACCCATCAGCATCGGCGTTGACCAACAGCTCGAGGTCAAAGGCGTAGCGGTTGACCTTGCTCTTGGAGATCTCCCTATCGATGACCTCGCGCTTCACCAGCTTGAACCCAGGTTGGGTGTCAGTTAGCCGCAAACCGAACAGGGTCCTGACCATTATATGATACCCAAAGCTCAACAGCTTCCTCTTAAGGGGGTAGAACACCTTGGACTCTGGATGCCTCTTGGAACCTATCACCATGTCCGCCCCGGTGCTTTCCATGACGCTGATGAACGTCGAGGCATGTCGAGGATGTATCTCGAGGTCCGCGTCCATGAACATGATAAGGTCGCCTCTGGCCCTCAAGGCCCCAACCCTCAGAGCGTTCCCCTTGCCTACGTTCTTGCTGTAGGTGACAGGAACGATCTCGGGGTGAGCGACCGCCAGCTTCATCAGCTCAGTTGAGGTATGATCGCTGGACCCATCGTTCACCGCGATTATCTCGAACGGGCGATTAAGTTCGGAGAGGGTGGTCACACACTCCTCCAGATTCTTGTATATGCGCTCTCCTTCGTTATAGCAAGGAACTATGACCGACAGAAAGTTGCGATATCGGCGGCGGTCCCTTGCGATGGGCACGTGCATAGCGTTGGATGGAACTGCAAGAAAAATCTTCTGTTCCGTTGAAATGGCGTCATGTTCCATTATCATATATGAAACGTCCATCGAATTGTCCGATTTTAGATACCTATAGGTTTAATGACTTAAAGTTTATGTCTACCATTATAAATCAATGATTTCATTAAGAAGACGCTCCCTCTCATCGGAGCACCTTTTCGAACTCAGCAGCACTGGCATCCCAATCAAATCTCCTTGACCACTTCAATGCGTTCTCGCTCAGCTCCGTCCTGAGGCGTCCATCGCATATCAATCGCTCCATCTCCCTTGCCATGGCGAGGGGGGCGGTCCCTGATAGAAGGCCATTGTGGCCGTTCTGTATGGAGTCCCTGAGCCCGGGAATGTCGTAGCCCACGGCAGGTGTTCCGACGGCGTTGGAGTCGGTCACAACCTGCCCCCAACCTTCTCGGATACCCGGCACAGCGATGATCCACGACCTTGCCACGATCGCGTCCTTTGACGCCTTATCAAGGTATCCAGTGAACTCGACGTCCGGATAGGCCTTTACCAGGTCGTTCCTGAGCTCACCATCGCCTATCACCGTCAGGCGCAGGTCAGGGTATCTCTGCTTCAGCAGTCGATATGCCTTTAACGCCTCCTCTGGCCTCTTCGTGCTCTTCAGGCGCCCGACCACCACCACGGAGGGATGTGCGGTCTTATCTGGCACCCGTTCCAGGACCTTCGTATTGATACCGTTCGGCACGACCCGGACGTCTCTGAACCCAAGCGCGAGGAGGTCCTTCCTTGTCGATTCGGACACCGTCACCGTTAGGACATCACGATATCTCCTCAACCAACGGTCCTCAAGGAAGCGGTTCCCGACCCAGGCCAATGGGTATGGAAGCTCGTAGAACCAGAACTCCCGGGCAAGCTGGTGGATCAGGGCCACCAGGCGCTCTCCCCGGTCCACGCAGCGTGGCATCATGAAAGGGACCGTGTTGATCTCATCAATGATCACGTCCCATCTCTCTTTCGAACCTTTGTAGAAGGCCCTGGCCTTGCGATACACACTGAACCGGTCACCATCCCGTACCACTCGGACGCCCTCGATGACCTCTTCTGGCAGGCATCCGGGGAAGGCGCTCGAAAAAACAGTGACCTCATGTCCTCTTTGGTGCAGTCTGCTCATTATCTGCTGAGTGTACCACTCTGCCCCACCGCCTGCTGGATTGCGTATATCGCGCCAATTGAAGCACAGAACCCTGATGAGCGCCCACCTTCGGGTCGGATTGGATTATGCACTATATGGTTTTCGGTCGCCCGGAGCTGTTCGTTAGACTTACCGGCCGTCATAGATCTCCTGAAGGTCCGTTCTCCATCTGCGGCCGGGGCCGCGGTGAGATATGATGCCATATTCGCCGCGCGGTCCTGCCCTTAAGTTGATATATGCCTACGCCAGTGGTCTCCTCTCGGAGGAACCGTCGCCAGGAGAGGTAATGCATTGATCACGGTGATTGCATTAGGTCCTGTCGAGAGGAACTCCAACGGCTACAGCATCCGCATAGGCCACCTCATAGATGCTCTTCTCCGGCATGACAAGGTCACGCTGATGGAGTTCCATATAACCGAGCCCCGAGGGCCCGTGGAGACCAAATATGCCCGGATCGAGTACGATGCGGTCTATCGGAGCCGCGGCGCGGGCGATATGCTATTCAGACTGCTCACCTTCAACCCGTTGGCCCAGATGAAGATGCAGATCATGACCCTCAAAGGCATCTGGGCCAACCGGGCGCTTATCCGTTCCAGTGACATGGTCTTCATCGAGGGAGCGCTCTTCCCCTTCGCCATCCTGATGTCCAAGTTCCTTGGCAAGAGGGTCGTCATGGACACCCATTGTGTCAACCTCAAGCTGGGCAGCGACTTCAAGGACCACAACCGCACCGCCTATGTCATGAGGTGCCTGACCTGGGGACCATTGGAGTACTTTGCCTACCGGCTCAGCGACAATATTATCTTCGTGTCGGACAACGAGGTCAGCTTCTCTGAGAGGACATTCCGCATGCCTAGGGACAAAGCCACGGTCATCCCGAACGTACTGGACATACCACCCCTTGAGGTCACCCCTGAAGAGATGGACGGGTTCAGGGAGAGGTATGGGCTGAAGGACAAGGTCGTCGCAACCTTCCTGGGCGACCTGACCTCTGTGCAGAACAAGGACTGCGTGGACCTCATCCTTGGCGAACTGGCCTCGGACCTGGAAAGGAGCAGGGAGGAACTGAGGTTCTTGATAGTGGGGAAAGGCGCGGAAGCATTCGACAACATCCCCAGCAATGTTGTTTTCACCGGCTACCTCGATAAGATCGATCCCGCCATAGCGGTCACCGATGTGTTCGTGGCGCCCATGAGGGTCGGGGCCGGTACCAAGACCAAGGTATTGCTGTTCATGGGCTACCGGAAGCCCATTATGACGACCGAAGTAGGGATCGAGGGCATAGAGGTCCGAGGACGCGAGGACGTCATGGTGATCGGGGTCGAGGATTTTCCCAATGCTCTGAGGTCCTTCCAGCCCCGACCGAAGAGAGATGAGTCGATCTGCCCCATCAGCGGCGCAGGGTACTCGCCCGAAGTTATGAGCTCCAAGGTGGACGAGCTCTTGGAACGCATCTACCGGGAAGCGGGGAGCGCCTGATCGCCATGGCTTGGATCCAGACGGTCATTAAAAGCGAGAGGGCGCAGGTTCTTGCCGCTGCCGTCATGCTATCTCTGGCGCTCACCGCGATAGTGTTCTCCGCCTTCCTGACGAGATCGGGGGTGGCAAATGAGGGAGATCTCACATGGGCCTATTTCAAAGAACCTGGATTGACCGGCCTTTACCGTGAAAGCAGCCAGCTCGGTCTTCTACCGAACCAGATGATCATCTATTCATGGATGTTCTATCTTCCTTTGGACCCGGCCATAATGGAACGCATTCTCTTCATGGGCACCTTCTTATTGATGGGGACCATCTGTTACTACGTCAGCTTCATG
>JAKIXL010000108.1:0-5026 GCA_022709105.1 Thermoplasmatota archaeon
AAAGGCGGACCGGGGTTTGCCATGATTGGACAGGCGGACACTAGTCCCCGCCAGTCCTTGACTCTTCTTCCCCGGGACCTAAGGCCGCCTCATCCGATTCCACTCTCCCGACCCCATCGACCAATAAGGTCATCCTTCAACCGGCAAGGATCAGCGGACGGCCCGGTCGGACCGGCAAACGGAGAAAGATGGTCCGCGAATACACCTCATCGGACCACCCTCAATGGAAATTGCGATGCCGCAGTATTGATATATGCATCGTCGGGGACATCCGCGCCCCTAGCGGTCTAGGTCCGCCAGCCCGCGGCCCTCAATGATGTCCCGACCCTTGGAGCGAGAGGTCCGTATGGTCCTCCCGACCTGCACCGTCATAAGGTCCTCAGCGGCAAGGGTCCGGGAGCCGGAGACCTTCTCGATATGCTCGGCTTGGCGTCTCACCCCTTCATGGACAAGCTTCATACCCAAATGGGTGAGCAGGACCATCTCCGGTCTTATGGCCCTCGCCATCTCCGCCGCGTCCTCTGTGCACAGGTGCTTGGGCACGCGGGACCCCAGCGGCCTAGTGAGGTTGAGTATGAGCACCCTGCACCCCTCATGTGCCGTCATTATGGACCTGTGCAGTTCGGTATCTCCTACATAGGAGATGATGCCGTTGGTGGTGTGGAACTTGAACCCCACCCCTGTGGGATCGCTATGGGACGTCGGAGTGACATCGATCTTCATTCCCTTGACCTCGAACCGGCCCCCCGCCTCGGCCCGGACCACCGAGGATGTGATTGACTGGTGGTACGCGGACACCGCCGGGCTGAAACCGTTGCCCCCATCCAAGGCGCTGACGCTTCCGACCAGGACGCCGGAGTGCTTGAAGCCCCCCTTGGTCATCCCTTCGATGATCATCTCCGCATCAGCATAATGGTCCGGATGACAGTGGGATATGAGCACGGCATCGGTCTTCGCCGGATCGAGGGCGAGCCTTCGCATGTTCATGAGGGCCGTCGGGCCAGGGTCCAGGTGGACCCTCGCTCCATCGTTGATATATATTCCGCCGGTCGCTCTTATCTGGTAGATGGTGGCAAAACGACCCCCGCCGGTTCCCAAGAAAGTCAAGCTAGTCAATCCGCCACCTCCGAAACGTCCACCTTAACGCCTTTCCTTCTTAACAATGCTTTCCCGGGACAAGGTTAATTTATCGCGTGCCCATGGACTTCCGATCAAGATGCTCACGCTGATCAAGGATGCCCATATCATCACTCAGAACGCAGAGAGAAAGCTGGTCCGTGGAGACATCCTAATCAGGGACGGCAAGATCGTGCAGGTTGGCGGTTCCGTCGAAGGCTCGGCGGACATCGAGATAGATGCCTCCGGGGACATCGTGCTCCCCGGCCTGATCAACACCCATACCCATGTCTCCATGGCGATCCTGAAGGGCATCGCTGACGATATTCCATTCCCTCAGTTTCTGGACCGTGTTTTCAAGGTCGACGCCCACAGGACCGAGAGGGACATAGAGGCAGGGGCCGCCCAGGGCTGCCTCGAGATGATCCGCTCCGGCACAACCACCTTCGTCGACCTGTACTATTCGCAGGACATAATAGCTCGGGCGGTCGAGAGGTCAGGGATACGCGGCATCCTGGGCTGGGCGGTATTGGACCAGGAGTACACCACCCAGAAAGGCGTTCCCCTTGACAACTGCGCACGCTTTCATCGCGAGTTCCGAGGCCGGCCCCGCATCTACCCCGCGGTAGGCCTCCAAGGAGTGTACGTATGCTCGACGCAGACCTTCCTCTCGGCGAGGGACTATGCGCTGGAGAACGACCTGCTCCTAACCTTCCATCTATCGGAAACGAGGAAGGAGGTCTCCGATTGCAAGAGAAAGGAGGGCAAGCGTCCAGGAGATTACCTCGCGTCGATCGGGTTCCTGAACGATCATTGCGTAGCCGCCCATTCCGCCTGGCTCACCATCAACGAGGTCCGCGGCCTGGCTTCCTCAGGCGCCAAGGTCTCGACCTGCCCCGTATCGAACATGAAGCTTGCCACCGGAGGGGAGGCGCCGATCCCGGAAATGCTCCAGCACGGGGTGACCGCATCCATCGGGACCGACGGGTCCACGACCAACAACAGCCTGGACATGTTCGGGGAGATGAAGGTCCTCTCTCTTCTGCAGAAGTCCAGTCGATGGGACCCTACGGTGCTGCCCGCCCAGAAGGTTCTGGACCTCGCGACCATCGATGCGGCGAGGGCCGTCCGCATGGACGGCCTAATCGGCTCCATCGAGGTGGGCAAGCGGGCAGACCTGATCATATTGGATGGCAGGGCGCCCAATCTGCGCCCCTCGCGGCCTAGTTCAATGGTTTCCAACATCGTTTACTCGTCGTTCGGCACTAACGTCAAGACCGTCCTTTGCGATGGCAAGATTGTGATGCGTGACCGCAAGATGATCACCATGGACGAAGAGAGGACGCTGTCGGAAGCGGAGGACGCGGCCCGGGCGCTGCTCGGATGAGCTCTGCCTCCCGCGATGTGGATTATATAAATGGTCCCGACTCCCGGATTTGAACCGGGGGCCTGCTGATATCGGCGGCTGAGGACCGGAAGCTCCGGTGACCCACTACAGTCAGCCGCTCTAGCCAGACTGAGCTAAGTCGGGGGTAGAGACCCTATTACGGATAGCGTATTTAGAACTTCGCCTGACAGGATGCTGGCATCTTCAGCATCCAGATGGTCAGGTCCGGCCCCCGCATCGCCTTTCGGCAAGAGAGGTCACAATTCAAGAATTTATATATAGGTCGAGCTTGATACAGTTGTCGGACAGAAGAGGTCGGTCCGACCCCTTCTGTTGCCATGGTGGAGAGACATGGAAGAACCAGAACTGGAGAAGGTGACGATCCGCCTTCCCGCGCGCTACGTGCGGGCATTGGACTTCCTGGTCAGGGTAGATGACTTCCCGTCACGCTCAGAGGCTATCCGGGCGGCGATAAGGGACTTCATCTACCAAAGAGTGGACGTTGTCATGGACAAGGTCAAAAAGATGGAGGAGGCAGAAAGGACTCTCGAGGCCATGGAACAGTTCGAAGCTGAATACCTAAGGAAGTAGGGCTCTTAGATGGGATGGGATGCACAATCGGGGACTAGCCTGCCTTCAACCTCCCCCTCTTTTTTTATTTCAGGGTGAGGCGGTCCGCCGCCCCCCTTAGGCCCATGAACTTAAGGAGAATATTTGGGAAAGGGGCCCAGCGGGCCGTTCATCCGATATAGCCGAGATCTTCCCGCTTCGGCTCAGCGGGCGACTCAATCTCTTTGAGCTTCGAAGTAATGAGATCGATCTGCTCCGCTTTGGACACCAGGTCAGCGAAGTCTATGGTGACGCCCAGGATGTCAGCGAGTACCCGAAGCACGACCTCCGCTCCTTTGGGGTCCACAAAGTATCCTGAGGTCTCGCCCATGAGGCAAACCGCGTCCAGGCCGTAGATCTTGCTCATGCCCAGCATCAGACCGCTGGCGCCGACGATCCCGGAGCCCGGCTCACCCTTGGAAAATATCACTCCTTTGGCCCTCATCGCCTCGACCACCTCTTTGCTGGTCGCGGCCCCCAGCACTCTGGGCTGCTCGACCATCTTGCCGACGCCATACCCTCCCAGGGTGTAGATGGTCTTGACCCCCCAGTTCAGGCAGAGCTTCATCATATGGTCCGAGAGGTCGTACTGGCCCTCTGGAGTGAGGCCCTGATAGTCCCCTACCAGGATGATCAGGTCCGGGTGCTTCCCGTCGGCCTTGGAATAGTACAGCTCGTTGTTGACGAGCTTGATCACCCCATCCTCATCGACAACGACCTGAGGCGGGAAGTATGATGAGTAGATGTCCGCGAACTTAGTGGCCTTCAGCTGGTCTAGCAGGTGCTCGGCGGCCAGCTTCCCTACGTTGCCCACACCGGGAAGCCCTTCCACCAGCACTGGCGCCTCGAACTGCGGTTCCTCAATGAATACTGCCTTGATCTTTTCCACAACCATCACGCTCCTTCCTTAACTTTCTCCGATACTCTCCATAACGGTCTTCGGGGGAATATCTGGGCGGTATCGGGGTATCGGTCCTGGACCCGCAGCGAGAGCACTGGTCCGACAGAGTATATTCCACGCATCGGGGGCACTTTCTGAGCGATGTCCTCATGTTCCAACCTTTTCATCGTGAACCGATCACAGCAATGCCGGTCCATCAGGCACAACACATGAATTGGTCGCTATTATCATTTTGCCTCGCGGTGGAAGGTCGCCTTTCCGCCGCAGCTTTGCAGGTTGGCGATGATGCTGTTGGTCACCTGCTTCATCTCCTCTTCCGCGGTCTTGTAGTCGGCCGCGGCAACGACCACTCTGTACTTGGGAGCCCCAATGTACTGGATCTTGACCTGCTCCTTCGAAGAAACGATGCCGGCGATCAACGCGTCCTTTATGCGGTCCACCCCGTCAGGCTGATAACAGGTCATCTCCATGTATCCATCGATCTGTACGAACGAGGGGGTGACGTTCTCCTTGGCCACCTCCACGAAGGTCTTGGTCCAATCGCCTTTAAGGCCCTCCTCGGCAAGGGAGCCTGGGTTCGACGCCACCGTCTCGAACGCCCCGAACAGGGTGCCGAACTTGTTGATCAGCTCATAGCCGAACCGCTCGTACGAATCGTCCTTGGAGATGCCCATGCGCTCGGCCACGATCTCAATGAGCTTGTCCGCCTTGTTCTCGTTCTTCCACTGCTGTATCTTCTCTCTCTTCTGGTGCTCGTTGACCGATTTGAGGGATAGGTCGATGTGGCCTTTGGACGAATCCACGCCCAATACCTTGCATACCACCTTCTGCCCCTCGCGGACGAAATCACGTATGTATTTGACCCATCCGGTGGCGACGTCCCTGATGTGGATGAACCCCTCCTTTCCTCCGTACTCGTCCAGGGAAACAAAGGCTCCAAAGTTCTTGACGCTCTGGACCGTGCATACGACCAGCTCGCCCTCCTCAGGGAAATCGCTTTGCCGCACCATTCT
>JAKIXL010000108.1:5045-5290 GCA_022709105.1 Thermoplasmatota archaeon
CCTCAACCAACGTTCCGCGCAGCTCGCCCGCACCGCCCTGGGACCTGACCAGGGTGGAGCCGCAGACGTTGCAGGTCACGTTGGTAGCAGGGTTCTTGAAGGTTATCTGCTCATTGCTGCAATCGGGGCATTTTACCTTGATGAATTTACCGGTATGTACCTCGGCCATGGATCTCAATCCTCCAGCTCAAACTTCTTGGCCCTGAAGCAGGGCCTCTGAATCGCCTTCTTGCAGGTCTTGCACC
>JAKIXL010000109.1:0-3497 GCA_022709105.1 Thermoplasmatota archaeon
GGAGCGTGCGCTCTTCCACATCGTATATAGGTGCCTGGGCACCAAGCGGATGGCGAATGACCGCTTGTCGCGAAGATGCATACGGTGGAACGAGACGTTGCTCTTACCCTCGTGCTCCGCGACCGCCACCGCCGAGGTGATGTACCTGCCCTGGTCCCCTGGGAAGTACTTAGGTATGGGGAGCTGGGTAAGATCGAACTCCGTCCGCACATCGTCCATGAAAGGGGCGTCACCAACCAGCTTCGGCGGGGATGGGGAAGCCATCGCCTCCATCAGCTTCGGCATGAGCTCGTCCTTGCGGACCCTCATGGCTCCAGCGATGCGTTCCCTAGTGGACCACAGATTTCCCGCAGCACGCATCCCGTGGAGGCGGGAGAACATCACTGGACGGGTCTGGTCCTTCATCAGGATCTTCGACACCTCCAGTTCCAAGGGGACGTCCTCGTCCACCGTGATCGCGTCCTTCATGCTGTCTAGGAGATTGCGCAGGGCCATGGCCGATAATCGACCATGTTGTTAATAATGGATTGGCAATCGATAACCAATGCGATTGAGCGCGGCGAGGTGGCGCGAGGATAAATGAACGTCCGGTCCATTACCCGGCAGGTCGGTTTGGATGAGGACCTTCAGGCTTGAAATCGGGGCCGCCGGAACGGCGGTGCCCGCGGTCATGATGATGCCCGAGGCCCCGCGAGGGGCGGCGGTCATCGTACATGGATACGGCGGATGCAAGGAGGAGCAGCTCGGGCTGGCCTTGAGGGTTGCGGAGAACGGTCTGGCCGCCTGCACGATCGACCTGCGGGGCCATGGGCAGAACCCCCTTCCTCTCGATGGCGATGTTTCCGAAGATGTCGAGGCGGCGATCGCGATCGCTCGCAGATATGGTAGGGTGGTCGCCATCGGCCATTCCCTGGGAGGCCGCCTGGCACTGATCAGCACGGCCGATTTCGCCATAGGGCTATCACCGCCGCTGGACCCTGGCTACTGTGCTCGGACCCAGGATCTTTTGCAAAAGCTCCGCGCTTACCGCGTGCGACCGGACGATGGGTCTACCGTGTTCGAGATCCTTAGGCACCTGCCGCCCGTCCGCGAGGGCGATCTGGAACGAGCGATGGTCATCTACGGCTCCCGGGACGTGCCGGAGATCGTGGAGGCCGGCGATGCCTTGAGGGCCAGTGGCCGCAACGCGGTCAAGCTGGACAAGGCCATCCATGGAGATACATACCTCTTGGAGAACGCGTTCGCCGCTCTCACCGGCCAATTGGAGCTTTGGTTCCCCCGTCGATCATGAGCGGCCCGGGGACCGCCCGGGACCATGATGACGGCCTCTCCTCCTCCAAGCGTCGGGTCCTTTCCCCCGGTCCTTTGCGTCGGCATCCCCGCGGCGTTGGTATGCCGATCGCCCTATAGGTTTTTTCTTGACCTAGCAAGCGCGCCTCCTCTGCAATGCGGTCCTAAGATGAAAGGGCATGGCCGAGTACCTCGCTCGGCCTCGGATGGTCCTGCCAATAAGGTTGTGTTTTATCCGCATACCCCGCAGCCCTGGTGCCAAAAAAACGATCGCGCGCTGCCAAACGTCACCTCGCCCCTTCCTTCCATCGTTGCGGCCATCATGATCCTCCGGAGGCTCGGTCTTCATCCGCAGTACCTTCAGGTCCGATCGGGGGAACGGAAGTGCTCCAACGCCGAACCGTAGCGCTTAATACTGACAACAGATATCGATAGCACGAATTCAAAATAGGTGATATTTACGCAAGCATGCTCAGGTGTCGATTGGTCGTCGGTGTGGAGCGAGCGGTTCGGAAGAGCCATGGAGGTCCAGGTTACAAAGGACTATTATCAGGACGAGGAGCGGGCGCGCAAGTACAGCCAAATGGAACATCTTTGGATGGACGGCGAGGATAGGGTGGCGGGGTTCGACCTCGATCCTTCGTGGACGGTCATAGACGTGGGGTCCGGTCCCGGGATAATGACCGTGCCGCTTGCCAAGAGATGCGCCAAGGTGACAGCGGTAGAACCGTCCCCTCACATGGTCAAGTTCCTTCAGGCTAGGGCCGCGGCCGAAGGCCTGACCAACATCGACATCATCAAGGCCAAGTGGGAAGAGGCGGAGGGGTTAAAACCGCATGATGTGGTCGTTGCCTCCTATTGCCTCCTCATGCCCGACATCAAGGCCGCTCTGCTCAAGATGAACGGCCTGGCAAGGGAGAGGGTATACATCTATTGGTTCGCTGGGACAACGTATTGGGAAAGGACCCGCATCGACCTGTATCCCATGATCCACGGACGCCCATATCATCCCGGGCCCAAGGTGGACGTGATCTATAATGTGCTATACCAACTGGGCATCTATCCTGACATCGAGGTTCTCGGTCAGGGCCGGGTCAGGGAGAAGGGCATGTCGATGGAGGAGGCCCTTAGCGACCTCCGAGACCTGTTGATGCTGTCCGATCGGTCCCATGATCGGTTGCTCAGGGAGTACATAGAGAAGGAGTACAAACTTAGCGGGGATGCTCTCTTCCGGCCTGACTGCACGGTAAGGGTCAGGCTCAGCTGGAAGCCTTTTCAGAAATGATGGCGGGCGCGGGGGATCGTGCGCCCGACCCTACGCCGGACGCTTCCATGAGCACCACCCGCTCGCTCATCCACTCGACCACCTTATGATCATGGGATATGAACAGATAGCTGACACCGGTCTCTGCCTGGACCCGTTTTAGCAGCCTGAGGATCTGAGCCTGCACAAGGACGTCCAGCATTGAGGTCGGTTCATCGGCCACGATGAGCGAGGGGTTTAAGGCCAGCGCCCTGGCGATGGCGACCCTCTGCATCTGTCCGCCGGAGAGCTGATGAGGATACCTTCCAGACAGCGACAGGTCCAGACCGACAAGGGACATCAGTTCCTCGACCTTTTGCCTCCTCTGTCCGGGCTTCATATCAGAATGCAATACCAATGGCTCGGCGATGCTCCTCTCGACCCGATAGAGGGGGTCAAGCGACCCTTCGGGGGACTGCGCGATAAGCGCCATTTCCTTGCCCAGGGCCTTCAACCTCCTTGTCGGCGCGTGGGTGATATCCTCTCCTTTGAACATAATGCGGCCGCCGTCGGGCTCTATCAGCCGCAGGACGCACCTGGCCGCGGTGCTCTTCCCGCAGCCGCTCGGTCCGACAAGGCCGACCGTCTCTCCCTCTCCGATCTTCAGGTCCAAGGCCCCCACTGCCGTCACCTTCCGGCGGTTGAGCAGCCCAGCGGTAAACTCCTTCCTAAGCCCAGTGACCTCCAACAGCATCCTAATCCCTCACTTTCAACCAGCAATAGCATGTTCTCTCTTCGCTCAGGCGCACCGGCGGCGGCTCCTCTGCGCAGCGGTCATGGGCATGCTCGCAGCGGTGGGAATAGCAGCAACCTCTTAGAGGTGCCGGACGGTTGAGGTCACGGTCCCGGCCGAAGCCTTTCTCAGGCGTCGAGGATACCAGGTCAGCGGTGTAAGGGTGCTCCG
>JAKIXL010000109.1:3570-5255 GCA_022709105.1 Thermoplasmatota archaeon
TGGCCACGTCCAGGTCATGAGTGATAATAATGCCGCTCCGGTCTCCCTGCAGGACCGAGCGCAATATCTCCATCGTGCGGTCCTTTGATCCAGGGTCGAGGCCTTTGGTAGGCTCATCGGCCAAGAGCAGCGTTGGTCCCAAGGACAGGGCGATGGCGATGGCGACCCTCTGCCTCATTCCTCCAGATAGCTCATGCGGGTAGGCGCCCGCCTTCTCAGGCGGCAGTCCGACATTGACCAGCGCATCTCGGGCCTTCTCCTCTGCCTCCTTGTTCAGCATGGACAGGCGGAGGCGGTAGGGCTCAGAGACCTGCCGAACGATGCGCATGGTGGGGTCCAGGGCAGAAGAGGGGTTCTGCATGAGCATGGCTATCTCCAGTCCGCGCAGCGTTCTCATCTCCGCCTCACTAAGAGCGGTCAGCTCGGTGCCCTTCCACATGATGCTTCCCCTCACCTCAGCGGTGCGCGGAAGAAGGCGCATTATCGCTCTGGCAAGAACGGTTTTTCCGCAGCCGGTCTCTCCCACCACAGCGAGGTTCTCTCCTTCCTCGACATCAAGGTCGACAGAGCGGAGCACCTCTACCTTTCCCGTGCGGGTCTGGAACTCGACGCTGAGGCCGCGCACCTCCAAGATGCTCACGCGCTCACCTCCAGCAGGCGGTCCTCTCTCGGGTCAAGGTTCTCTCGAACGCTTTCCCCGAGGAAGTTGAAGGCGAGCACCGCGATCACTATCATGATCCCTGGGATCACGGTCAGGTGTGGTGCGGTGGTCATGTACGGCACGCCTGACCGCAGCATCGCTCCCCATTCCGGCGTCGGCGACTGGACCCCCAGGCCGAGGAAGCTGATAGCGGCGGCATATATGATGACCTGGGCAAGGTCAACGCTGACAAGTGCGAGGAGCGGGCCCCTCGCGTTGGGCAGGATGTGCCGGAGAAGGATGTGCCGGGCCGGCGCCCGCATGACCCTGGCCGCCTCCACGTAACCCCGCTCCCTCAAGGTGAGGGAGGATGCCCTTGCTAGACGTGTGTAGGCCGGCCAGCCTGTCAGAGCGAGGGCGAAGGCAAGGTTCGTTGGGCTGGAGCCCATCAGGCCGGCAATGACCAGGGCGAGAAGTATCCCGGGGAAGGCGAGCATTACGTCCACCACCCTCATGAGGATGATATCGACCGCTCCTCCGTAGTAACCGGAGATCAGGCCCGTGATCGTGCCGATCAAACTTGCCAGCGCGACCGCGAGCAGCGCAATGCCCAAGGTGTACACTCCTCCGAAGAGTACCCTGGACAGTATGTCCCGGCCAAGCTCGTCCGTACCCAGTGGATGGTCCCCTCCCGGCCCTTTCAGGCGGGAGCTGAGATCGACGGCATAGGGGTCGAACGGAGCCAAAAAAGGGGCAAGGACCGAGATGGTGACGAGTGTGATGATGATGACCGCGCTGGCCAAGGCGACAGGGTCTTCCTTGGCTATGCGGACCAGAGCGCGCCGCAGGTCATCCTTCATAGCGGACCCTCGGATCGATGACAGCATATAGGACGTCTATGAGCAGCGTTATCAAGCAGAAGAGGACCGCGATCACAAGGACGCATCCTTGGACCATGGAGAAGTCCTTGAGCATGATCGAATCCACTAGGAGCTTGCCTACCCCAGGCCATGAGAACACGGTTTCCACGACCATTGCGCCCCCG
>JAKIXL010000010.1:0-1592 GCA_022709105.1 Thermoplasmatota archaeon
CCGCCTCGCCGGCGGCCAACACGATCGATGCCGGCACTTCGGTGTCGACGACCGTGGACGTGTCGGCGGAATCGCGCCTTTCCTCGACAACGTCCTTCTGATCCACGCCAACGGAGAAGAACTCGTATGTCCCGTCCTTCTCGGCCGTGAAGGTGATCGGCAGGACGGAGAACGTGCCTCCGGGGTTCGCGGCCGTGCTATATTTGGTCCAGTTCACCTCTCCCCTCATGCGATAGTAAAGATGCACGTATTTCAGGCCGACCTGGGGGGCGTTGTCCTCGATGCTCACCGGGAAGGACCTGTTGGTCCTATAGGGAGGAAGGGACGCCACCGAGGTGACGAGCGGTGCATCGGGAGCGGGGTCCGTGCCCACTACCTTGATGTCATCGATGAACACCCCTTTTTTCATTCCTCCATTGACGACTCGAATGCCCTGAGCGGCAAACGCGTTGTCAGCATCGCCGCCCTCCGGGGCGATCGTCCCGGAGACGAACTCGAAACCGACCCAGGTGGCGGTGTTCGGAACGTCAAGAACGACCTGCTTCCAAGTCCTCGCGGTCGCCTCTTCGAAACTATCGGTCCACAGCACGTGCTTCACTATGCTGTCACTCATCCCAGTATAGTAGATAGCGTTCAGAAAGTCATAGCCCACGGTCACTCCGGACCCCGGCTGCTTGGCATCGGAAACGCCGGTATCGGAATAGAACCAGAAGGTCATAGTGACCTTGTTGTAGTATCTGGCGCCGACGATCTCCTTTCGCATTATCGAGTCCATATCAGTATCATACCTGAGCACGTAGTTCGTCTGCGGCACGCTCTCCGGTAAGGCGGTCAGGTTAACGTTCCAAGGCTGGCCTCCAGAGCGATCGAGGTAATGGGAGTTGTATCCGTTCCTGGCGCAGTATATGGAGCGCTGCCCGGAATGTACCTCATGCATTTGCCGGCACCACCAATCATGACTGCTGTCATCATTGGAATCATAACGCATCGGCCATCGGTTGTTCCAATCCTCGTACGTCGCCTCCTCCCCTCCCTCCTCGAAGAAGACCTTGGAGCCCGCAGCGGCATCTGCTGACGCAACGGCCGGGAACATGGTCATGACGATCATTGCCGTCAGGATAAGAGCGAGGCCGGCTCTCGACTTAAATGGAAGCACGACGACGGTATTAACGATAGTATATCAAATAACTATGTGCACGGCCCTCATCAGCAGGTCTTCGAACCAAGATGGTGGCCTTCAGCGATAGAAAGGCCCACGGCATTGACCGAACCGCATCGGCGCATCTGACCAGAGGGTTGACTATAATATAAATTGAAAAACCATTATTAGTAAGCAAATCGCATACCCTGTCAGGTAGGAACATGGCCGAGAAAAAAGGCAAGTTCAAGTTCGACGACGATCTGAAGGAAGGGGCGAGCAAAGTAGGCGCCGAGCTGAAGAAGACCGGAAGCGAGATGAAGAAGGACCTCGGCGAGCTCGGCAGCAAGGTAAAGGGAAAGCTCAAGAAGTGAACCGGTCCTGATCCGTTCGTTAACCCTTTCCCTCTTTTTTGCCCACGAAGCACCTTATGTGCCACCCGCCATATGGCGGT
>JAKIXL010000010.1:1615-19174 GCA_022709105.1 Thermoplasmatota archaeon
AGTACACTATCAGAACGACCAGTATCACCGCCGGCACGGTGACGATCGCGCCTGTTCGAGCCAGTTCCCGCCTGGTGAAGAAACCTGTGGAATATGCTAAGGTCACCGGCGGCGTTCCCACGGGCGTGATGAATGATATCGATGCGCAGAAGGCCGCGACCAGGACCAAGTATTTCGGGTCGGCCCCGATGGCCGAGGACAGGCTGATTACTATCGGCACCATGATCGACACTGTTGCGCTGTTGCTGAGCATCGTCCCGACCCCCACGGTTATGAAGCCGATGAGCAGCATCATGACCAGAAGGCTCTGCCCTCCCACAAGCTCCGTAAGAAGGGACGCGAACAATGCCGCCGCGCCTGTGGCCTCCAGGGCATGGCCGATGGCCAGTCCTGCGCCGATGATAAGGAAGACCTCCCATGAGATCCGGCGGGCGTCGTCCCACTCGATGACCCGAGTGGCGAACATCAGGAAGGCGGCGATCAGGGAAACCATCGCTGCGCTGAGGGCGCCGGGCGGAAGGCCAAGGTATTGAGCGGTCCATCCGCCGCCGATCCACAATCCCACGGCAGGCATGAATATGGCGAGGGTCATAGCCTCCTTCTTCTTGATAGGTCCCATGTTCTCCAGTTCATTCCTGATGGGCCCGAGGTCGATGCCGTTCGATCTGGCAGCCAGCACCCTAGGCAGTGCTATGTAGACAAGGCCGAGCAGGGCCAGGCTCACGCATCCGCCCACCACGATCCATTCGGGAAAGGACCAGGGGGTGACCTTGTTGAGCAGCCCGAAGGCAATGGCGTTCACCGGCGACCCTATGATGGTGCTCATGCTGCCGAAGGCGGTGGACATGCAGATGCCCAGAAGGAAAAGCGTGGCCACCTTGCGCCCGTCCTCATTGGCCTGGCCGGCTATGTTCAGCACCACTGGCAGCAGGAGGGCGACCGTCGCGGTGTTGGATATCCACATTGACAGCATGGCAGAGATGGCCATCAGGGCAATGAACGTCAACCGGATATCGCCCCGTGCCTTGGTCACCAGGTGGTACGCGATGCGCCGGTCCAGGCCGTTCGCCCTGAACGCCTCGGCGATGATCAGCCCGCCAATCAGCAGGAAGACCACTGGGTCAGCAAAAGGCGCCAGGGCCTCTGTCGGAGTGAATATGCCGAACAAAACCAGGAGCACCGGCACCAAGAGCGCGGTGACCGCCAGCGGCAGTGCTCCGAAGGTCCAAAGCAGCCCCACGCACACGAACACTGCCAAGGAGTACTTTGTCCCGATCTCCAGGTCGAGCGGCAGAAGCGCCACGGCAACCATGGCGAAGAACGGCAGAACGATGGTGATGAGCGATATCAGCGGCCTCGGCAGGCGGTCCAGGCACAGATAGGACTCGGTGCATGTCCGGATCCTATCATCGGTGCTCGCGGCATCGGCGGTCATCCTTGCTGGGGCGAACGGCCTTTGCCTAATTATCGATTATGATGAGATGCATGATAAAAAGAAATTTAAATTCGCAACCGCTCATGCGGCCAATGGTCTCGAAGCGAGCATTATCGATAAAGCCCTCGGGCATTAGGGAGATATTTGAGATGGCCACCGTTGACGCTATAAACCTGGGCTTAGGTGAGCTTGACTTCGAGCCTCCCAAGGAAGCGAGGGAGGCGTACAAGGAGGCTTTAGACCAGGACCGCAACCGTTATGGGCCGACAAAAGGGATCGATCCTCTGCGCAAGAAGGTCGCCGCCAAGGTCCAACGCTACCGTGGCGACATCACCCATGATAACATCATCATCACCGCCTCCGGTACGCAGGGGACCATGGCAACCTTTCAAACATTGTTCGAGAGGGGGGACGAGGTCCTCATCCCCGAACCAGGCTTCGTGCTCTACGAGCCGGACAGCGTACTGTGCGACGCAGCACCGGTCCCCTATCCCCTAAGTTATGAGGATCGCTTCCAGCCGGACATCGAGGCCATAAAGGAAAGGATCACTCCGCGCACCAGAGGCATGGTGGTGAACTCTCCGTCCAATCCTACAGGGTCTGTGCTGAGCTTTGAGAGCTTCAAGGCGTTGAAGGACATCGCCCAGGACCACGATCTTTGGATAATATCCGACGAGGTGTACGAGGACTTCATATACAGCGGGAAGCACCATTCGTTCAACGAGGTGATCGAGCGGGCGGTGGTGCTGAACTCGTTCTCAAAGTCGTTCGCGGTCCCCGGATGGAGGATCGGCTACCTGACGGCCCCACTTGAACTGGTGAACCACATATCCAACATGCAGTATCACCTCGTGGCGTGCCCCCCCACGCCTCCGCAGTTCGCCCTGGCCAAGGTATTCGACATGCAGGGGGAGTTCGTCAAGAAACTAGTCCCCACGTTCATGCGCCGGAGGAAGGCCATGGTGGATGGCCTCAATGAAATCGAAGGATTCCACTGCCATCTGCCGGAGGGTGCTTTCTATGCCTTCCCATCCTTCTCTCAGGGGATGCCGTCCCGAGATATGGCTCGCAAGCTTGTCGCCAGCGGCGTCATCTGCGCTCCAGGGACAGCGTTTGGCGAAATGGGCGAGAACCATCTGAGATTCTCTTACGCTGCCAGCGAGGAGAACATATCTAAGGGACTGGCCATCGTGAAGAGGGTGGTTGAGGGACTCTAAGGTACTGAAGAACATGAGGAGGGGGCGGCCGACCCGCGCTTCTCAAGCGATTACAAGGCGTTCGTTCCCATTTCGGCAATGCGCTATGCACGAGATATCGCCTCTGATCAGTCACCGTTCTTTCCCTCGTCTTGACCGGAGCACCTATTCCGCTAAGCAGGCAAGCTCTCTGGCGTTGTGAATATAAATATGGGCTTGTCCTTTATTCACGGTACCGGCCGGACAGCGATCTTGGGATAAATACTCGGGCGCCGCGGTCGGAATGACATTCAGCACAAGGAGGTTCCACTTTGAAGTCCGACACCAAGAAGCCCAAGCCGACCAAGAAGGCACCCGCCGGGGCAGAGAAGCCCGCAAAGCCCAAGCCGACAAGGAAGGCGGAGGAGGTTTTGCCCTCGCCCGAGGAGCTGGTAGAGGACCTTGACTCCATTGCTGAGAGCGTGATATTCGGCAAAAACCAGAACCGCACCTATGCCCTGCGCGACGTGTGGTTCTCCAACCTGATGGAGGTCGTCAATGACAAGTCGGTGCCCGAAGAATCAAGAGAGGAGATGCTGTTCCTTACCCTGACCAACGCTCTTCTGGACATGACCATGGACGTTGTGCCGGCGGAGATGGCACTGACCTACGCCCGCAATCTTGATGATTTCATCACCGTGACCGTGGTCAACAACAAGTATGGCGTTGACCTGCTGAAGACCTTCCGCGAGGATTTCAAGAAGAAGGAGGGGGAGAACTTCGCGACCGAAGAGAAACTGGTCGCCGCCCTCAGTAAGTTCGAGGAGGAGTGGTGGGCAACACCCCGCGATGATCTCGAAGGTAAAACGCCCAACGACGCGCTCGAGGAGATGGCCGAGAAGTACGGCCTCTGAGCGAGCTGACGAGGTGGGCCCACGCGCCCCGAGTTCAGATCAACGTTGGTACTGTCGGTAGTCGCCTTCTTCGTGATGATGGGCGTATCCATCATCTCCCCCGTGCTGCCGTCCTATGGGCTCAGCTTCGGGGTGTCGCTAGCCCTGGTCGGCCTCCTGATCTCCGCTTTCGCGGTCGCCAGGGTGCTCTTGGACATCCCGGCGGGGATGTTCGGCGCCAGGTACGGAATGAGACGACTCATGCTCTTGGGCCTTGCCACCATCGCCATCTCGTCATTGCTTGCGGGCGTGGCCATAAGCTACCCCATGCTTCTCGCGGCCCGTGTGTTCGAGGGGATCGGCTCCGCGCTCTATACCACTACCTCGATCACCGCGGTCAGCCAATTGGCCCCTCCAGCGTCGAGGGGAGCGCACCTTTCCTTCTACCTATCGATGTTCCTCGTAGGCACTTCCTTTGGCCCCGCGGTTGGCGGGTTCGTCTCCCTTCACTTTGGCCTCGGCGCGCCGTTCATCGTCTACGGCATTTGCGCCGCGGCATCATTCTTCCTGGTGTTCGGACTGGTGGATGATGTGAGGCCGGAGAGCGGAAGAACCGAGAAGATATCGCTCCGCCAGTTAGGTCGTCTTCTGGTCCGCTTTGACCTGCTGGCGATAAATCTGGCGACCATTGCCATATTCATCAACCGGCAGGGGATCATCAATACCATCGTGCCCCTTTACGCCCGGTACGATCTAGGCATCGACGAGGGCATGCTCGGCCTCATCCTCACACTGAGCGCAGTGTGCAACCTGGTCATGATGGTCGTCGCCGGTAGATTGACCGATATCTACGGCAGGAAGCCGTTCCTGATGGGGGCGCTCATCCTCTTGGCCGCTCTGGTCGTAATCCTGCCCTTAACGCACGACCCGTTCTCGTTCACCATCGTTCTCATGGCCATGGGCATGTCGATCGGTCTGTCCGGCCCAATAGCGGCCTGGGTGGCCGATGTCACCAGGCCGGAGGACCTTGGCGCGGCCATGGGCCTGTTCCGGACCATGGGCGACCTGGGGTTCGTGATAGCGCCCGTATCCCTCGCTTCTATTGCGGGGCAGACCGGGGAGAGCGTCGGTCCGGCCCCGTTCATAGTGGCCGGGGCCGCACTTCTCCTGCTCTCCCTCCCCCTGGTCCGAACCAGGGACCCAGCGGCCGAAAGGCGCAGGCCAGGCCAAGCTTGATAATGGCTCTCTCCAAATATGGTCCGGTAAGAATGAGGCTAGAGGTCCATACCTTCGATGCAGAGCTGATCAACGCTCTCATGGAGAAGGGAGCGGTGCAGGAAGGCGAGGCCCTGGAGCTTGGGCGCGATGCCCGGCTGACCTATGTACGAACCTTCGTGGGTAGGGTCAAGCACTTCCCCCAGATCATATACTTCGAGGTAGAGGTATTATCGGACACGGGAGCCGCCATGGTCTCATCGTGGTTGTTCAACATGGTCGGTAAAAGAAATATTGAGAAGGTCATGGTCGAATACCAGGACGTTAAGATGGACGCCAACCTGATGGCCGCTGTTCTCAACCGCGGCCGCTGATCAGGCACCGCCTGCCGTCGGTCCCTCATCGTCATTGAAAATACTGTCCGCCAGATTGTCCTTCAGCTTGCGCCACAGGTTAAGATTTAGACGATGTCTGGACGCCCTGTCGCGATGGGACCTGCGAGACATTATCTCCAGATACTTGGAGTACCAGTCCGAGCTCTTCTCCATGCTCAGTTGTTCTGCCTTCTGACGAGAAAGTGCGTACTGCTTGACGTCGCACAGCATTATCTCCCATACTCCATCCTCATCGGTGTGGTTCACCATCTGCTGGAGCTTCTTGAGCCCGTTGTTATAATGCTGCATGGCCTGTGCTCTGGTCTCGAACACCCTCCACTCCACCATCTCCCCGTTCAGAGTGGTCATAATTGCGCATCTTTCTGACATATCTTATCTCTCCTGATCCCCAATCCATCTATGGATGTGTGTATAAGTAGGTTCCCCGTTGATTCTCCATCCTCCGCACCGATATTAGGAAGAAATTCGATATCAACGGCCCGGAGAAACGGTTTAATCGATGGATGCGGTTGGGACCGGCATGACCGCCGCATCCGCTCCAGGCAAAGTGATCCTCATGGGCGAGCACGCCGTTGTGTTCGGGCGTCCGGCCATTGCCCTGGCCATCGACCTCAGGCTGCGGTGCTCAGTTCGGCCTTCGAGCAGTCCCACGCTCAACGGGCAGCCGATGGACGATCGCGCTGGACCCTACCTTTCCACAGTCCTACGAGAGCATCACACCGGGGGCCCATTGGCCATTGAGATCACCTCGGACCTGCCGGCCGGATCTGGCCTTGGCTCATCGGCCGCGGTGACAGTCGCTGCGCTTGGAGCTTTGTCCGCGTCACGCGACGGTATAGATCAGGAGGACATCGCTAGGAAAGCGTTCGACATCGAGTCCACGGTCCAGGGGAGGGCCAGTCCGATCGATACCTCTATATCGTCGCACGGCGGCGGGATATTCATCAGCTCGAAGGAGACGGACGGACTGCTCTGGGAGATATCTCGGGATACAAGGCGCTGGTTCGTTCATGAATGTCGGACGCCCCAGATGACATTGGTAGTAGGGTTCACCGGCAACAAGGCCCCCACCGGCCCACTGGTGGCCAAGGTGAGACGATACGCGGAGCGCAGCGGCTTTGCCAGGGATATTATCGACGAGATCGGAGCGCTCACCCAGGAAGGACGGGCTAGATTGGATGCCGGGGATGTCGAGGCCCTCGGGCGGCTGCTGACCAAGAACCACAATCTGCTCGCCATCCTGGGAGTTTCCACGCCGGCACTGCAGAAGCTGGTGGACGCTGCACTGCCCTATTCCTATGGGGCCAAGCTCACCGGGGCGGGCGGCGGGGGAAGCATGCTCGCTCTGACCGACCGGCCGGAGAAGGTCGCCGAGGCCATAAAGGCCAGGGGAGGCACGCCATTCATCGTGCGCACCGGAGCGGAGGGGGTTCGAGCGGAGCAAGGAACGGACAGGAGATCTGGTCCTATCGAACACCATATCCGAGAAAAGTGAGCGAGGTACGATCGGCCTGACCGCATCAGGGAGATCCATTAGGATATAATTGGACCGTCCCCTCCTGAGGTTCGGGCGAACGCCGTGCACCATGAGGCTGGTTCGAGATCGCTTCGCAACGGCCTAAATAAGAAAAAACCTCGGAACAGAAAAAGAAGGGGGTTAGGAGCTCAGATGAGCTCCTCGAACTCTTTGACAAGTTCGGGGTGGTGCCGCTTGATGACCGCCAGAAGGTCCTGGACCGACAGCTTTTCGACGCCATACTGGGAGAAGGTGTGCACGATCTTGTCAAGCGTCTCGTCGGACAAGGTGGTAAGTTTCTCCTTGGCCATCCAGTTGCGCCACTGCTTGTTCTCCAGCCGGTCCCTCCACATGGTCTCGTACTCTTGAAGGGTGTTCATCGACAGATCATTGGCCTTTACGCCCTTGGCGAGCACCTTACCGGCGCACATCCCCGCGATGCATCCTATGGATATGCCTCCGCCGGTTATGGGATCGATCATCCTGGCAGCATCTCCGACCAGCACCAGATTGTCCATGGAGACCGAGTCCAGGGGAGCGCATATTGAAACCGCGCCGGCGACCGCCTCGAGAGGCTGCCCTTTCTTCAGCCCAGGCCTCTTGGCTATGAACTTGTCCAGGTACATCTTGGGGTCGGCGGGATGCTTGACCTTGGACAGTTGGACGCCGATCCCCACGTTGGCGGTGTCCTCGTCCTTGGGGAATATCCACACATAGCCTCCGGGAGCTGCCGATCCAAGGGTGAACTCGCAGTAGTCCGGATCATAATCGATGCCGGTCAGCCTGTACTGATAGCAGGTGTCGATATCATCGGCCTTCAGGCTGGTATCGATGCCCGCCCAGCGGCCGACCTGCGACTCGTAGCCGTCGGCGCCGACCACGCACTTGGCCCTGATCTCGATGGGCTCGCCGTAGGTCTGTGCCCGAACCCCGGCGATCTTTCCGTTCTCCCAGATCAGGGAGGTCGCCGAGGTCTTGACCATGATCTCCGTCCCAGCGCGGGCAGCATCGGCGGCGAGCGCCTTATCGAACAATACTCGGTCCACGACCCATCCGACCTCGTTTCCCGCGTTCTTCTCGTCTACCAGGAAGGTGTGGCCCGAAGGAGATTTGATCTTGGCGCCTCGAACCTCCCGGGCGACCCACTTATTGTTTACGGTGATGCCGACCTCCTCGACCCAATGCTTGGATATGCCCTCGGCGCAACGGACGGGGGAGCCGATCTCCTGGCGCTTTTCGATCATCAGGACGCGGGCGCCCTTCTTGGCCGCGTGCTTGGCGGTCATGCTTCCGGCGGGGCCGGCCCCGACCACGACGATGTCCTTTTCGATCTTCCTCATTTCTTCGCCTCCATGGTGATCGCGCCCACCGGGCAGAGCTTTACACACCGGCCGCAGCGATTGCACTCATCGCTGAAAACCAGCACCAGGTCGTTAAGGAAGATCGCGTTCTTCGGGCAGGAGCCTACGCAGGCCCCGCAATGATGACACTTCTCTATGGATACTATCATTTAGGTCCCTCCTCTCAGGTATACTCGGTCCCTCTTGTCCTTCTCCATTCGGCGAGGGGGACAGAGAACTTCTTCTCCACCTCGTCGCGGTAGGTCGGCCCACCGTTGTAGGCGCAGAAGGGTATGATCCTCCCGTCAGGGACAACATAGTGGATGACGCACCTCTTCACCCGCTCGATATCATAGTTGTAATCGTCCTGGAAGTGCATGGAAGAGATGAGCATCATGCCCCAAGAGAACTTCGCGAGTCCTTCCTTGGTATCGTTGTTGAACACGTTGGTCAGGACCGTCATGAACTGATTGGTGGTGAGCCCTTCGGGCATCTTGCTCTCGTCCAGATGGGATTTCAATATCTTCCGTGCCTTCAGAAGGGAGAGCTTGGGAAATACAGCGCCCTCGGTCTTCTTGGACAGTTCGTACAGTTCCTTGAACAGGCCTTCCACGTCCACGAAACGGGTCAGGGGCACGACGGTGCCGTCGTCCTTGATGAACCAATAGGTGGCCATCCCGCAGTGAGGATGCGAGGTGAAGGTGACCTTGTCTTCCCCCAGAAGGGCTGAGGCATAGGCGGATATCGGCGCGACAGCAGGTACTGGGTACCAATCATCCTCCGTCGCGAAGCCGGTCTGCTTCTTGATGTCCTCAATGAGATCGGGGATGGTGTAGCGTCCCTGTTCCCGCTCCTTTTGATCTATGCGGCCCGTGAAGGCCACAGGCTGGAAGTTAACTCCGCGCACTACATCGCGGTTCTTGATAGCGAATCGAATTATCTCTCCGATCTGATCGTCGTTGAACCCTCTTACTAAGGTGGGCACGAGGACTATGGACGGTCGTCGGTCCTTGAGCTTACGAACGTTCTCGATCGCTCTGATCTTAACGTCCAGCATCGGCTTCGCTCTGGTCCTCATGTATATCTCATCATTGAGCCCGTCGAACTGCAGGTATATGGTGTTGAGCCCAGCATCAGCGCATTTCTGGGCGAAATCGGGATCGTCTGCCAGCTTAATGCCGTTGGTGGCGACCTGGATCTGGGCGAACCCAAGCTCCTTTGCCTTTCTGATAACGTCGAAGAACCGTGGATATATGGTCGGCTCTCCGCCTGAGAACTGCACCGCGGTGCAGGGGACCGGCCTCTCAGCCCTCAAGGTCTCCAGCATCTTGACGACCTCTTCGAAGGAAGGTTCGTAGACATAGCCAGCCTGGTTGGCGTTGGCGAAGCAGATCGGGCATTTCAGGTTGCAGCGATTGGTCAGGTCCAGATTGGCGAGCGCGGTGTGGCTGGTGTGCAGGTTGCACAGTCCGCAGTTGTCGGGACAGCTCTTGGCGTTCTGGATCAGAGCATTGCTGACCCCGATGCCATCATACGCGAACTTCTCTGCCTTGAGGAACAGGTCGACGTCCGACCAGTACACATCGGTCACGCTCCCGTGCTCGGGACAGTTCTTCTCCATGAGGACCTTTCCTCCGGACTCGAACACCTTCGCTGGCACTACCTTCTTGCACTCAGGGCACAGCGATTGCGTGTCCTTGGGCAACCCCTTTTTCAACGCGCTCTCCTTGATGATCATACGAGTGTCATCCCGCTGACCCGCAATTCAGCATGAGATAATTTAATACTATTGTAGCACATAAAGCGACATCTAGGGCGGTTCAAATGGTTTTCCAAAGGATGGCGGAAGGAGAGATGAGGGCCATGGAGAAGGAGGACATATTGGCATTGCTAAAACGTACTGGTCTGTCCGATTACGAGGCCAAGGCCTACCTCGCCCTGGTCCTCAGGTCCCACGGGACAGCGGAGGACGTCGCCGATACTGCTGATATCCCTAGGACGTCAGCATACAAGGTGCTCGATGCCCTGAAGCAAAAGGGGTTCGTGACCTCGAGGGGAGGCCGCCCGGCTGTGTTCCACCCCGTGCCCCCATTGGAGATCCGCGACAGAATGGTGGCAGAGATGGAGAGGGTATTTCAGCTCCTCGACTCGCTTAGAGGGTCCCAGACCGAGAAGGGCAGCCCCCAGCTTGTGTACACCATTATGGGCAAAGAGAGGGTCATGGGCAAGATAGGCGAGATGCTGGACATGTCCAAGGAGAGGTTCTTTCTCTCCTCTCCGGACCTTACTGAGCTGAACAACGAGCTCGCTCCCAAGTTCTCCAACGCCATAAAGCGAGGGGTACACGTAACCGTGGTGGCGCTTCCATCTGTGAAGGTGCCCGAGGCGACCGAGGTCATCAGGAAGCAGGACCTCCTGGCCACCGATGTCATAACCGACTACGAGGTTGCGCTTATGGCCACCCCCGACCTCAGCATATGCGGTTTCACCGACAACCCCTTCCTGGCAGCCCATTTGGACAACTTCTTCAAGATGTCGCTCGATCGGCCTGAATGCAAACGGTGATGGCATGAGGCCGTTCATCGTAGTTTGCAATTAGCTCTCGGCCTTTTTAGCTCCCCAGCCTTCCGTCCGGGCGATGACACCATCAGTCCAAGGCCGCTCGGGCATTTCCGCATTGAGAGACAACAGCAGTGCCCAGATGCCATTCTCGGTGATCGCCGTTCTTCTGCTGGTCGTTTCCTCCGCCAGCGCTGCCCTCCTTTACAGCATAGACGCTCAAAGAGACGCGGCAAGGGTCCCCCAAGAGAAACTGCACGAGATGGCCCGAGCAATGGACGCGGCGGTCGATGATGTCGTCCGCATCTCCTACTCCTGTGCTCTGGACTCGGTCAGGGGCATCGCCCGGCTCGAGCCCTCGGCCCTACAGGACCGTTTCACCACCCTCCTCAACGCTTCCCTTGTCCGAACCTACCCGGCCTTCAATGGCGATCTTTGTACCTCGGTCACGCACAACATATCGCTTCTACTGCTCCAAGCCAGTCTTCAGGAGGCAACTGGTCTGCAGGGGGTCGGAACGGGCCCGTGGCACGGATCGAGCGTCCCCGCCTACCTAGTTCTCCGAGGGAACTGCTCTTTGGCGGTCACATGCGCCAGCGGAAGGATCACCAGAACTGTAGAACTGGACCAGGACGTCCTGGTCCCCCTTCCGCTTCTCGCATACAAGCTGGACCGGTTCAGGTCCGCCGCTTCGCCCATGGGAGAGGTGGAGAGCATCGTTAGGTACGAGCTGTCGGTGTTGGCCCAGGACAGGGTGCTGCGGGGATACGGCTCCTGGGAAAAGACGGGGGAGAAGAGCACTGAAATGATAATCACTCCTGAGGACGTGACGAGGGCCGTTAACCTAGCAGTACTTCTCACCGAGCTGAGGTACTTCCATGACATGGGCGCAGTGGAGGATGATCTGGAAACGGTCGCCCAGGCCCTTAGCGGGCTGGAGGGGGACATCGATCCGGCAGATCTGTTCCTCCTCTCCTACCGCGAGGGAGATCTGGACCTGGCGGCCATGGTCGGCCAGGCACTGTATGCTAAGGCGGACGCTATAGTCCTGAAGTGGATGGACTACCTTGGACTGATCGACCTGGTGAACCTTGCAGAGACCGCCCTGGAGATGGGCGAGGACAATCTGTTCGGGCTCATCGACCTCATCACAGGAGGGGACCACGACCAGGTGGTAATGAAGGACTATATCGCCAGCGCCATGGCCGATGCGGGCTATCAGGAATACGACTACCGATGGTACTGCTATGGAGGGGGCGACATCATGGTGCGTCTCCCAGCCTATAGGATAACCGTGTATGACAACAACGGGAACGAGGTGCGGATGGATCTCAAGGGAACCTACGCCCTGGACCTCCCGCCTTTGGACATTCTCTCCCTGCCGGCCTGGTCCGACATCCGTAAGAGCTATCGATCGGAGTCCTTCGCCATCGCCGAGGCCATGCGGTCGTACGTAGAGATGGTGGCCACCGGCATCGCCTCCCACTGTCACCTTCCGCCCCTGGACCTCTCATTGGCACCATCGGACGGCCTGACCTATCTTGAGGAGATAAGAGAACAGCTCAATGAGGCCTTCAAGGACGGGTCGGGATGGATACGGCCTGCAATCGAAAAGGCCAACGAGGTAAGGACGGTACGCGAGGGTCTTGCCCAGGCAGCTATGGACTTCATCCATAGGAACTGGATGGAGATCCTGCAGGTCAACCGGTCTCTAGCCGCTGTCGCCTGGGACCTCAGCGGCGTCCTGGTGGAGGAAAAGCTAGGGTCCATGCCCAACTTCTCCGATGAGAAGCTGAGGACAGCTCGAAACTCAACTTACATGTCCCTCACCGGCGATAACTGGGGTGCTTGGGATGAGATGATTTCAGAGCTTAGAAAGAGCCGCATAGACCCGCTGCTCGGAAAGCTCGATCACGCCCTGTCGATGAGGACCGTGAGCTCTGTAGACCTGATATCCTTGGTGGCCGACGCGATGACCTCGACGACCTCCCTGGGCCTGGTCACAGCATTGGCGACGAAGGATGCCATGGATCATTTCGGCAAGGGGCTCGCCGCCCAGGGCGGAGAGGTCTCCGTCCCTGTCGCCCGTGGAGGCATCGTGCTCGACCTCGCGGACGGCCATCGGAGGACCGAGACGATCAGCGTCCGGTCCGTCGGGTTCGATCTCGCCGAGGACGGCCGGCCCGGAAGCCTGCGGGCCTCGGTACGCCTGCCTTGGCAATATGATCGGGCGAACACCTCATACCCCAACCGCCATGTGACCGATCTCATGGGCATGACCGCCACACCGTACGTCACCCAGTGGGGCATATCGTATTCAGGCTCGATCGATATCACGCTCCACGCCGGAGATGATGTCGGCATTCCATGTTCCGAGGCCATTCCCATTCAAGGCTCGTTCAACATCGTGGCTTTCAGCGGATGGTCTCTAGAAGGCGTAGAATACACACCAACGTCGACCCTGAGGGGGGACATTGAAAAGCTGATCACTGGACTATATGATATGATCGTATCGGCGGCGGAGGCTGTGGGCGGGCTCTCGGACCAGGTGTTCCTTCTCCTTTACCGCCTTATACCCGATCTGTTCTCCTGCTCCACTGATGTGCTGGGGTGCCTGCAGGAGGTCCTTTCCGCGGGGACGGCGTCCATAGAAAGCATAATGACCGGTCTGCTGAGCAAGGCGATCGAGAAACTGGCCGACGCAGCCTCGACAGTAATGGGCGGCTCCACCGTCGATCTCCATGTCCTCGGCCTCTGCCTGTCGGTGGTGATCGCTCCGCGGGACTCGGCCCTCACCGGCACTGAGGACCGTGTGCGGATCGATATCTCGAGGTCCGCCGCTGGTGCCAGATTCAGTTCCTCCCTCCGTGTGCTGAGGCTTCAGGATGGTGAGCACACCATCGCGGTCTCCATGTCCTTAGAGGCGGAGGACTGGTCCGTGGACCTCACCTTCGACCCTCTGGTCAAGATCTATGGGCACCAGGTTGAGATGAGAGGGTATATGGGCCGATACGTGGTCGAGATGTGCGCACCAGAAGTGCAAAGGGTCCAAAAGGTCTCAGTGTCGTTGAGCGACGTCCCCGGGCTGGGGAAGGCGCTCAGGAGCATCCCTTCTCCGCTTCCAGGCACCAAATGGCATGTTGACGCTGGAATGGAGATGAGCTTCAACATCCTGGGCCGGGAGGGGCTGCTGATCAACGAGGTCGAGCTCAATCCCAAGGGCCCTGACAGATCGCGAGAGTGGGTGGAGATATATAATCCCAGTAGCTCGGCCATCGACCTCACAGGGTACCAACTGGTCTCCTCACGAGGGGTGCAGCATAGTGAGTTCCTGAGCGGTAGGATCGAGGCCCACGGTCATTTCGTGCACCAGTTCACCGGCCAGGCCCTGGACAACGGTGACGTGAGGAACTTCCCGCTGCAGGAATCGGTTGCCCTGCTCGATAGGAACGGCAAGAGGATAGATGCAGCGCCCTGGCTGAAGGACCTCCATGATGACGAGAGAACCTGGCAGAGGACCTATGACGGCTCCCCTCAATGGGAGCTAAGGGAGGGAACGCGCGGCTCCTCGAACGGACCAGTGTTGTTGGGCGAACTGGACGTAACCGGACTGCTCAACATCATCATGACGAGCTTCCGAGAATCCTTCGAGGAACAGATGGCCGGACCGCTGGACATGAACATACTTAAGGACATAGTGGCCGGAGCGCTGCAAAAGATGGAGGGCAGCATGCTGGAATCCGTCGAGCGTACCATATCCGTCCTTCGTTTCTATCTGGAGCTGGGTCTGGACGACATTACCGGTGCGGCCGGAGGAAGCGTGACAATGGGACTGGAGTACGATGGAAAGGCGGTGCGGGACTGCATGGAATGGTTCATCAAGGCCATCTGGGCGGTCATGGACGATCCGCTGAACCCCCTGGCCGCCGGTGCCAGAGCACCGATGCCGACAAGAACGCTGGCCGATCATGCCTTTGTCCAGATGGGAGCGTACCTGAAGGTCCAGACCCCTGACCTAATCCTCGGCGTAGTGGAGGCCAAACTGTCTGTCCTAGGAACGATCAGGATAAGCCTGGGGACGCTTAGCGTAGTACCCGGCGGCTCCACGATGGTCGATTTCGGACTGGTGGCATCTGGAATGGTAGGCGAGAAGGTCCGCCTGGGGGTCGGGCAGTCCGCGTCGGCCTGCTACGACGTATGGCTGCTGAAAGGTTCCTTGCGGGCCGCATGAGGGGCGACGGCCTAGCGCACCTCAGGTCTACGGTACCCGCTCTTCCCTTTGGAATATGACTCGTTCACCAGATCTATCATCGCCCTGTCGTTCCTCGGCAGCCTCTCACCCAACGATAGCAGCAGGTATTCCGCAAGGTCGAACACCTCCGCTCCGTCCTCCGGCCTGCCCTCGATCAGGTTCTGCCGGCAACCTGCGCAATTAGTTATGATGATGTCCCCGCTCTCCGCCCTGACCCTGAGATGCTCCTTTCGTGCAGTACCTACAGATTCATCAGGATGGTTCACTCTCACCCCTCCTCCGAAGCCGCAACATCCGGAGCCATCTGGATCTGGGTTCATCAGGATCGTTCCAGGGACCTTGCTCAGGACATCCCTTGGCTCTTGATATATGCCAGCGCCACGCGTGAGGTGGCAGGGGTCGTGGTAGTACACCTTCC
Source organism: Thermoplasmatota archaeon (assembly GCA_022709105.1). Classification (GTDB taxonomy): domain Archaea; phylum Thermoplasmatota; class Thermoplasmata; order Methanomassiliicoccales; family Methanomassiliicoccaceae; genus UBA6. The sequence continues at coordinate 16,814 of JAKIXL010000010.1, forward strand.
CCCCCGCCTTGTCCCCGAGCTTGAGCGCGCCCTTGTCGATGAGCTCACCAAGGAACCGAGAGGCCTGCACAACCTCGAACCCCAGATCACCGAACATGGACGGATAGACCTTGGACAAGGCCATGTAACATCCGGGACAGGATGTAACAACCCGCTTTGCCCCCATCTCCCTCAGCTTGGCAACCAATTTTGGCCCATTGTCCCTCACCACTCCGGGATTTCCGGTCCCCGCAGAGGTCAGACCGCAGCAATTATCGAGACCATCTAGGACGGCATGGTCCACCCCTGCCCGCTCCATCAGCTTTGTTATGGCCAGGACCATGTTCTTATGAATGTAGCTCGAGTAACATCCGGGGTAGTAGACCGTCTCCGCCCTACCTTGCCCGAACAACAGCGGCTCCTCCAATGAGGCCGCGGTCTTGAAGATGTTCCGGTCGAAGCTGGGGTCACAGAGGAAGTTCAGGTCGGAAAGGCCCTCGGCAGCGACCTTTTTCAGCCTAGCGTCCTTGATGAGCTGCTTTAGGCTCAGCCCCTCAGGGCACACCTCCTCGCACATCCCGCAGGTGAAGCACCTGGTTATATCGAGCCCAGGTTCAGTGCCAGAGCGCAGATGGTCGATAAGTGAGTCGATGATCCCGATCTCTGAATATTGGGGGCATGCCTCTAGGCACTTCCCGCATCTCCGGCAGGCAGCATCGAACTGATCTGCGTACATGGTTGCCCGAGCACGACATAGTAGATATGCATTATCGGCACATCTTCCGAAAGTAAGGGCCTTTATTCCCCGCCAGGGATTGGCAATACGCTGAGAGCACGGCCCGCTGGACGGTCCAGCCCGTTCGAACGAAAGTTCATTATCGACCCTGCCGATATGCGGGGTCATGGTCCTTGGCCTGCCCCCCCTGCCCTTAGAGGTTGGGGACGCGCAATGGATGAACAGCTACGGGTGGCCCATACTCGCCCTTGTGGGCGTGTTCACCCTATCCCTATACCTTTGGTCGTACCTGAGCAAGAACTTCGAGATATGGAAGGCCCACGAGGGCCGTTACTTCGACTCCGAGGTGCTGGACAGCTCCCGGCGAATGGCCCTCATATTCATCGTCTCTTTGTTGGCGATATCCACCTACGCTGTGGCCTCGATAGTCCTTAGGTGGACCGATGCACCAAGCTGGTCCGGGGCCACTATAGGCATTTTCAAGGTCTTCACCATAGTCATCATAATCCTGGTGGCCCAGCTCATGGTGCTGGTGCTGAACCGGATCGCGAGGCGGAGCCGCGCCAATGCCGGCAGCCACAAGGCCATGCCATCGGCCATGGAGTTCTCGACCCTGCTGCTCAGTTACATCATCTATATCGGGTCCATCGTGATGGTGCTGCTGATCGCCGTATCCATCTTCATGAGCCTGGACGAGGTGTTCAAAGACCTCGGCGCATTCCTAACGGCCAACGAGCCTAACATCATCGTCACTCTGGCCATCGTGATGGGGACCTATCTCGCCATTAAGGTAGAGACCACGATCCTGGAGGACATTAAGTTCCGATCGAAGAAGTTCAATCCCCAGGTCATCGATCTTATGAGCGGGACCATCCGCTACGCCCTGATGATAATCGGGTCCCTCATCGTGGTGTTCAACATTTTCCTGATGTTGGAGATGGAAACGGTAGGCGTCCTGATCGTCGTCGTGGTCCTCATATTCATCTGCATGGGCATGGCACTGTCATATTCCACCTTACAGAACATCGTATCCGGCCTTGCGCTCATGGACACCAGCCCATTCGAGGTCGGGGACCGTATACGCATAGTCGAGGGTATGATGTGCGACGTCATCGACAAGGGTCTGGTCTTTACCAAGGTCAAGACCATGGAAGGAGAGATAGTGGACGTGCCAAACAACGAGATCCTTCGGGAAAGGATCTATAATTACTCCAGAGTGGCGAACCATGCCATCAGCGTACCGCTGAAGGTATCCTTCGAGATACCTCATGAGAGGGTAGAGAGCTACATAAGGGAGGCCATCTCCAACATAGAAGGGGTGCTCAAGGAGCCACGGCCGATCATCCGGGCGTTGGAGTTCCAGGGACCCAACATCCTGTACGACATAAACGTGTTCGTTCGGGATGTGGAGAAGGAGCCCGCCGTCCGATCGTCCATCATCACCCGTGTCCAAGAGGTCTTCCAGACCGAGGGCCACAAGGTCATCGTCAGCTGACCGAGGTGGCCTCCAGAAGGATGAGGCGCTAGATCCTCAGGCCATGTTCCTGGACCTCTCCCGGGTCCTCAGGACAGATGCCGTACTTGCGGCGGAACGCCCAGGTGAGCAGGAATGGCGCCACGATGGTGGTGGCCATGGACATGAAGAC
>JAKIXL010000010.1:19191-21179 GCA_022709105.1 Thermoplasmatota archaeon
TGCTTGGTGGAACCACTTTCATGGTGAGGCCGATGGTGGCCACGATGATGCCGACCTCGCCTCGGGGAACCATCCCTACGCCTATGATGTTGGCCGAGCCCTTTCCTAGCTTTATCGAGCCAAGCCCGCAGCCGATGTACTTCGTTGCTACCGCTATCAAGGTGATGACCACAGCGAGCACGAACACCTCGGAGAAGGAGGACAGATCGACCATCATTCCAACGAACAGGAAGAAGAACGGCACGAGGAACGCGTTGATAGGCCGAAAATCCTCCTCGCATGGCCACTTGTCCTTGAACTCAGCGAAGACCATGCCGGCAAGGAAGGCGCCGATTATGGCCGCGAGCCCTACATGTGCCGCAGCGAAGGACAGGGCCAAACATACGATGATCGCGATGGGCAGCGGAGATACGGCAAACTTCCTCTTCCTTACGCAGACCGTACTGTCGTCTATCGGCCCATTCGGCCTTCTTCCGTTCGCACGCTCCCTTGCCTTAGGGATCACTATGGAGCCGAAGAAGATCACCAGCAGCACGAAGAGCAGAGCGGTCAACGTGACCAGGCCGATATCGATGATCCCTGTGCGGCCACCCTCGGCGATGCCCACCACTATGGCTAGGACGATCATCCCCAGCACGTCGTCGATCACAGCGGCGCCGATGATCACCCTGGACTCGATGGACCTCGTAAGGTCCAGGTCTTTGATCACCCGGGCGGTGATGCCGACGCTCGTGGCCACCATGGCCGCTCCGATGAACAAGGCCTCGTTGGTGCTATGCCCCAGGCCGATGATGAGCGAAAGACCGGCGATGAAAGGGACCACAACGCCGAGGCAGGCAACGAGAGTTGCGGTCCTGCCCACCTTGCGCAGTTCCGAGAACGGGGTCTCCAGACCCACGGCGAACAGCAGGAAGATGACGCCCAGTTCGCTCAGCACCTCGAACAGGGACATGCCAAGGTCCAAGCTGAGCCATTGGAAGAGTAAGGTGTTAGCTACAATGGTCCCTGCCAGTATCTCACCGATGACCGGAGGGATGCCGATCCTTTCGCAGACGAGCCCGCTGACCTTGGCCATTACGAAGAGCACCAATATCTGAAGCAGCACCGTCTCGATCGTCAATCCGTTCATCATGCATCCCTTCAGCGGAACGATGGCACCTTATTTAATTTGTATCCTGAGATAGTGCCTCTCCCCTACTAGGGGACGGATCTGGCCTGGAGCGAGCGGACATGGCCAGCGTTGAGGCGGCGCCCTATTCGATGATCTCTTGCCCTTGCATATATGGACGGAGGATCTTGGGAACGGTGATGGTGCCGTCCTTGTTCTGATAGTTCTCCATGACCGCGACCATGGTACGAGGGAGGGCCAAACCAGAGCCGTTCAGAGTGTGGACGAACTCGCTCTTGAGATGGGCCTCTGGGCGGAACTTTATACGGGCCCTACGGGCTTGGAAGTCGGTGAAGCAAGAGCATGAGGACACCTCCAGCCACTGCTCTTGACCCGGTGCGAACGCCTCCAGGTCATAGGTCTTGGCGCTGGCGAATCCCATGTCCCCGGTGCACAGCAGGAGCACGCGGTATGGCAGCTCCAGTCCCTGCAGCACGGCCTCCGCGTCAGATCTCAGCACCTCAAGATCATGCGAACTTGTCCCTGGGAATACGAACTTGACGAGCTCGACCTTGTTAAACTGATGTACGCGTATGATGCCCCGGGTATCGGCACTCCTTCCCGCCTCCCGGCGGAACGAAGGCAGGTATGCGGTATAGGACAGCGGCAGCTGCCCCTTCTCAAAAATCTCATCCTGGTGCAGGTTGGTCACTGGAACCTCGGCCGTGGGGTTCAGCCACAGGTCGTCCCGCTCGCACCAGTACATATCATCCTTCATCTTAGGATATTGTCCGGTCCCTATGACGGCGGCCGTGTTCACGATGGCCGGCGGGAAGACCTCTACATAACCCTGCCGATGGTGGAGGTCAAGCATATACTG
>JAKIXL010000110.1:0-2505 GCA_022709105.1 Thermoplasmatota archaeon
AATCGCTCTGCCGGCCTCGCACAGTGTATCTTCGCATCGCAGGATGTCAAAGATCCTCGTCAGCTGCTCCCTCTTTCCCCAGAACCGGTGGTACAGCAGATCGGCGAGAGCAAGGTCCATCGCTCCGCCTCCGAGGAACCTCAGGCGCTGGTAGTAATCGTCACCGAAAGAGGGGTGGACAGTGGCGCGGCCCCAGAGGTCTCCGGCGGCCGCGCGCATGCGGTCAATGACGTTCTCGCTCATAGAGGCCGTGCAATAAATTATCGTTTATAATGGATATTGATATGATAATCGATTCTGGTTCTGAGGAAGGCGACGAGGCGGTCCGGTCCAGAAAGGGACGGAAGGACCGGATGAGGATGGGAGGGGCCACATTGGGGCCGCTATCGCCATCATCGGCATGGCGCCCCGGACCGGTTGCCCGGCGGGGCACGGACGCGGCCCTATCTGTTGAGCGCCTCCTCAGCAGGCTCCCGCAACGATCTCCTTCAGGTTCTCCTGGGACGCCACGTACAGCTGGGCGGCATGGACGACGTCCGCGTCCATCTCGAGGCCATCATCGAGCGCGAAACGCATCTCGAACGGGAGGACCACCTCGTTCTTCCGAATGATGATCTGCGGCTTGGAGACAAGCCGGTACCCGAAATAGCCGACGCACTTGCCACCGGACAGGATCCCGATGACCTTGAGGCCCTGGTCCAGGAAATCGAAGACCTGGTCGTCATGCTCCAGCACAACGCTCTGCCACTCAGGGTCGTCCTGGTAGATGGGATCGTACCTCGCCAGCCTGCTGGCGAGCTCTAGGCAGGTCTCGTCCCGCCCTCTGGCCAAAAAGCGCTCGTACACGTTGGGAATGCCCGGACCCGCGATGATGCCGTTCATTTATTCTATGCCCCCGATTTATTTTGGAGCGTCCGATATATAATATTTATTGGAAAATATTTTTTTACTCCGCGTACGGCACGCACCTTAATGTTCACCCCACCGCCGGCCGGCGAACAGGCCGCAATATAGGCTGGATGCCGATCTCGTTTTCCAATGTGAGGCCCTTGGGGATGCAAGGCAAAATGCCGTCAGTGAAAGATATGGTTGAAAAAGGAACGGTCGAGGCCGGAGGGCCCCGACATACGTTGGCAGCGTCCCGATCGGCCTATCTGCGGAACGCCTTGGTCGCCGTCGCCATCGCTCGGAGGTTGGCGGTAGGCGTTTCAGGCGGCAGCGCGCATCCCGGATGGATCACCTGGAACCCGGCGTCGATGCACCGCAGCGTGTCGCGCCTCACCTGCTCCGGCGTTCCGAGCATCAGCGGCTCCACGGGTCCAACGTTCCCGATGACCGCTGTCCTGCCAGCGACCTGCTCCATGGCCTTGTAGGGATCGACCTTCTGCTCGATGGACAAGGCGATCGCTCCCGTCTGCGCCATCAGGGGCAGGTGCTCGGTGGTATCGCCGCATATGTGGAGGCAGGCGTTCGCCCCGGCCTCCTCGATCGCCCTCATCTCCACCTTCAGGTACGGCAATGAGTACTCCTCGAACATCTCCGGGGAGATGAGGTCCCCGGAGGCGGTCGGCTCGCCCGGCATGACCGAATCGCAATCGTCGATGTAGCCCGCCGCCAGCTCGGCCTTGTACGCTTCAGCGCTGTACTCGGCGCAGAACCTGAGGAGCTTCTTCACCTCGTCCGGTTCCATGGCGATCTGCATCATCAGTTCCTCCGTGCCTATCAGATGTCCGGCGTTGGTGAGCGGACCCCACGAGGTCACCATCGTCACCGCGGTGTCCTTACCGGCGAGCTGCCGGGCCCTCTTGAACGCGCTGACGGTGCGGACGACCGCCGGGTGCTTCACATACCTGTCCATGTCCGGCATCTGATAATCGTCGCCGAGCTTGAACAGCGGCTGCCTGAGATACGGTATGCCCTTGCCCTCCTGATAGTTCACATCGGCGCCCAAGGCCTCAAGGTGCGTCCACACGGTGAACAGATTAAGGTCCTCGAAGCCGCACATATCGTGCTCCGCCTTCGCCAGCTTGGCCAGCGCATTGCCGTCCTGCCACATTGTTGCCGGGTCGATGCCCGCGTTCACGATGCCGTCGACGGTGATGGCGCCAGTACAGGTCACTGCCGGCCGTTCCAACACCTCTCTGTTGATGGAGGCTAGATACCTCTGTCTCTCGGTCATTGCGGCCATATCCTCACCTATAACTCATATTAACAATTGTTTTCCATTTATCTATATCTTTTCCTCTCGGCCGATCGGACTGAGACCACAACGCCGCATGCATCGCGCCTGCCAGGGGTGTTCAAGAGACGGCGTGCCGTCTCAGAACGCATGGTTCGATGCTTGGCCGGGCAATCTCTCATCCGTTGATCGTGAAGTAGAACGTCGTCCCCTTCCCGATCTCCGACTCGAACCACACGTGTCCGCCGTGCCTCTCCACGATCTTCTTGACCGTGGCCAGCCCCATGCCCGTTCCCGGGTACTCATCCTGGGAGTGCAGGCGGGAG
>JAKIXL010000110.1:2519-5198 GCA_022709105.1 Thermoplasmatota archaeon
CTTGTCCTCGTACTTCGGATCGATGCCGATGCCATTGTCCTTCACGGAGAATCGCCACCCCTCCTCATCGCTTACGGCCGATAGATGCACGGCGGGCGGCTCCGGACCGTGGAACTTCAGAGCGTTGGCCACGAGATTCTGGAGAACCTGCACCATCTGCGAACGGTTTGCGTTCACCGTCGGCAGCGGATCGCTGGATATGGCCGCGCCCAGCTCGAGCACGGTGGCGCCAAGGCTCTCCTTTACCTGTTCCAGGACCTCATTCATGTTCACAGGCCCGCTTTCAACGCGCCCCTGGTCGATGCTCGAGTACCGCAGCAGGTCGTCGATCAGACTGGCCATGTGCAGAGAGCCTCGGACGGCATGGGCGATGTACTCCTCGGCCTTCTGGTCCAGGACCTTGCCTCTGTACTTCTGCTGTAAAAGCTGCAGAAAAGCGGAGACGGTGTTCAGGGGTGATTTCAGATCATGGGAGGCGAGATGAGCGAAATTAGTTAGGTCCTCGTTAGAGCGGTTGAGCGCCCTGACGTTCTCCTCCAGTCTCCGGTTGAGGTCCTCAAGCTCCAGCCTGGTCCTCTCCAAGTTCTCGTTGTTACGTTTCAGCTCGCCGTTCAGCCGTCCGAGCTTGACGGTCTGTCCGACGATGTAGGATCCCAGGATGGTGGACGTGATCAGCGCCAAGATCGTGAACGCGAGGTCCGATGCGCTGTAGGCGCCGATGCCTGATCGCGCGAGGTAGAACCCGGCGATGGACAGGGCAACCGTGAGCAACCCCATCAGCAGGACGTGGGACCTCTTTATTCCATAAAAGGAGACGATCATTATCGGCACAATGTAAAGGACCGGGTCCGGGGCGCCCTGCGGCATCGTAATGTCGAACAGGAATATGGGGATGCACAAGAGGAACGAGAGGAAGACGACAATGGAACGAAACCGCTCCCCGGTCAGCTTCGACATCGTTCTGTGAAGGGAAGTAAGTGCTTATCTACTATCGCGTAGGCCGGTCCGCGATGTGCAAAGAAATCGCTGCCACATCGCCCTCCCGCCTTGCCTGGCGAGCAGGCTCATGATGGAACGGTGAAGTGGAACGTCGTGCCCTCGCCCGGCACGCTCTCGAACCATATGCGGCCGCCGTGCCTCTCCACGATCCTCTTCGCTATGGCCAGCCCCATTCCGGTACCTGGATACTCGTCCCTGGTGTGCAGCCGGGAGAACATCTTGAACAGGCGGTCCGCATGCCCAGCATCTATGCCGATGCCGTTGTCCCTAATCGAGAAAACGGTCTCGCCGTCGCCATCGCTGAAGGAGATCTCCACCCGGGGCGGCCGCTCGGAGCGGAACTTGACGGCGTTCGAGAGGAGGTTCTGCATCATTTGGACAAGCTGCGCCCGATCGCCGTTGACCGTCGGCAGTTCGTTGACCGCGATCTCCGCGCCGCTCTCCGCGATCGAAGAGCTCAGGCCGCGAAGCGCTCTGTCCACCACTTCGTTCATGTCCACCGGGGCGAAGCTCTGGCCCCTGGTCCCCAGGCGAGAGTACTCCAGCAGGTCGTCTATCAGTTCCCCCATTCTCGCCGTGCCGTCGAGCACCAGCCTGAGATGCTCCCGCCCCCGGTCGTCCAGATTGCAGGACGCCTCCCTCGCCAGAAGATCGGCGAAGAAGGAGGCGGTCCGCAGCGGCTCTTGGAGGTCGTGCGAGACCACGTAGGCGAACTCCTGCAGCTCCTCGTTGGAGCGCTTAAGCTCCTCGGCCCTAGTCTCCAGCTCGCGCTCCATCCTCTTGCGCTGCGTGATGTCCCGCCCCAGGCCGATGATGCCGATCGGCTCCCCGTCCTTATTCCTCAGGAGCGAGCTGGTAACGGACACGATAAAATGCTGACCATCGGCGTCGTTGACCGGCAGCTCCCCGGACCATGTCCCGTCCTGTTCGAACGAACCGACGATCCCCTGAGCGGTCATCTCGCCCACATGGGGAATGAACGCATCGAAGATGCTCTTGCCGAGCGCCTCACCGCGGCTCTTCTTGAGCAGCCTCTCCGCCTGAGCGTTCCAGAAGATGACCGTGGCATCCAGGTCGGTGATGATGATGGCATCGCTCGTCTGATCGAGGATGGAGAGCTGGTCCAGATCCTTGATGCCGATGGGCGATCCATCGGCCGATGTCCGGACCCCTCGAACGCTCGCAGGCGCGGAGCTCTTGGGCATGATACATAACCTCCTTTCGGAATATTTTAACATTTTAGAAGATAAGAACAAAGATCTAGGCGGAAGCGGCGAACCGGTCCAATGCCACGGCATGCGCTCTCTCGACGGTCCAATGCTGAGACGGAAGGCGGAGCTGGCGGCGGAACGCGTACACGGCGAACGCCCTTGGTCCCGACCGAACATATCGCCGATGGGGCCCATCGGCGGCGGGGGGCGGTCCGGCCTAGGACGAAGGCCGAACAGGGCGCAGCCCGGGACATGGCCTGCAGAGGCAAGCGCCGCCATCCATGGTGCAAAGAGAATAATATATTCGAACCGATTCTATAATAAATCTCAGACGCGATGCCTGCGCGTTCAAGTCCGTCCTACCGGTGATCGCATGACCAAGAGCAAGATCGATTCCGTCCGATATTATTACGCCGTCGTTCGCAAGGGCCTGGCTTACATCAAGGAGACCCATAACCGGGACTTATCG
>JAKIXL010000111.1:0-3207 GCA_022709105.1 Thermoplasmatota archaeon
GGGGCGATATCGCAGGGACTTCTAGCGCATCGATCGCCGGCCCGTACTCAGAGCATACTGCCGTTAGGAGCCCTCTGTGAAGGTACAGCCCCTCCACCTGTGCGCTGCCATTGTCGCTGATAACTATCTCCGACACTTTGGCCATCGGCGGACCTGCCCTGATCACATGGACCGCTCCCGCGTCGCCGATGTAGATGTGTTCCCCATCGGTCTTTACCCGGTCGCTCTCGTCCACGCCCACCACCTGTACATTGGTGCTCGAATGGGGTGCGCCATCGGAAGCGGACGAGCCCTCGGCCAAGTCGGAGCTGACAGGCCCCTTTACCTGCGAGCGGCCGGAGTGGCCGATCAAGAATGCTCGTAGCTCGGGGTCCGAGTTGAACTTGACCAACCTGCTTGCCTCCTCATGCTCGCTCATAGCCATAGTGGCCAGGGAGCCGAGCATGACCCCAACGACAAGTAGGACCCAAAGGGCAGGAAGCGATCTCATCGCAACCTAAGCTGCGGCCGGCCTCTTATACCCGCCCTTGCCGTTGACCGGCCGGTCAACGCCGCCCTCTTTTCCATCTGCCAGTTTTCGAGACCTTGCTGCCCTAACTGCGGCCAGCGGGCCTGCGGCTGACCCCGGGATGCCCCTCCACGAGGAACCGCCAGGGCCAATTGGCGGCCTCCCCCGCGTATCCGATGCCCACTCTGGGCGCTGCCACGATCTTTCCCGGCGGTCCTCCGCCTTTTAGATATAGTGTATCGCCGCAGGCATCAGAACCGTTCAGCCCGCGACCGACGGCGAATGCGATGCACAGCTTGCCCGGCCCGTTGCATAGCCTGTGCATGGTCTGTTCGCCGGCCACAGTTCCTCTCCTTCGGGCCATCAGTTCCAGTCCGGACGTCGGCAGCACTGCACGGAGGAGCACGGCCTGGGGGTCGCCCTCTTCGCCGCAAACGATGTTGAGGCAGTGGTATAATCCGTAGATCATATAGACGTAAGCGTGGCCGGGCGCTCCCCACATCGGCTCATTGCGCGGCGTCCTCCGGCCGCCATAGGTATGGGAAGCGGGATCGTCGATGCCGGTGTAGGCCTCGGCCTCGATGATGGTCCCGGATGCCTTGCCTTCCTCGGAGACCCTCACCAGTTCCTTGCCCATGATGTCCTTGGCCACTTCCAGAGCGGACCGGCGGAAGAAATCCCTCTCCAGTTTGCCGTCCATCGCTTCCACATATACTTGATCGGTCTTAACAGCGCATGCCATGGACCGGCCCTTACAAAAAAGATCGGAAGGAGATATCCAGCCTGAAAGCTTTATATCCTGATGAAGGCACATGGCTCCCTCAGGATGGGAGATGCTGTCATCATGATGTGGATCGTCTCACGGCCACTGAGGGTGGTCCTCTGATCGAGATCGCTCTGATCACTTTTCTATATGCCTTTCTGGGAGGTTCCATCAAGTACATTGACCAGGCGTATGATGAGAAGGTGTTCTCCATTCGGTCCGCGAACGTCGTCGCGATAATGGCCGGCCTCATCATGGGCTATCTGATGGCCCGGGACAGCCCTTTCTCCACGGCGTTCTACTCCGCCATGCTCCTCTCTCTCGTTCTGGCGAGGAAGATTGACAATCGCGCATTCGGCCTGGGGACCGTGCTTGCCGTCGCCTCCCTGCTGGCGTTCTATCCCAGCAGCGAGGTGCAGTGGACGCTTTGGCCGATCGTGGCCTTCCTTGTCGCGGGGTTCGTGGACGAGATCGCTGACAGCATGGTCGACAGGTGCCGCCTCCAGGGCATCCTTCAGGCCTTTCTGAACTACCGTCCATTTAGTGACATTGCCCTGTTCGTGATGGTGATGACCGGGACCTTCGCCTGGATCTATCTTGTCCCATATTTCGCCTTCACCCTCTCCTACATGCTTGTAGAGAGGTTCTCAGAGAGGGAGCTCTCGATATCCGAGAGCGTGGATAGGATAAGGCAACGGGTGCTACGCCGGGCCAACTAGGCGGAGGGCGGGAACGTTTATTACAGGGCCGGGGATTCCCTGTCGATGTCTTTCTCAAAGTCCGCCAAGCCTTCCCTGGACCTTAAGGTCATCTATAGAAAGTGGAGGCTTCTCTCCCTGGGCCTGGACCTCGCTGGGCTGGTTGCGTTCTTCTTCGCGTTGGGGATAGGGGGCCTGACCGTCCCGCTCATGATCGTCTCTGTGATCCTCCTATGGGCAGGGGTTGCGGCCTCCCGGAAATATTTAATAGTTGAGAGGGGGAGGCCCTTTGAGATCGCGGCGAAGATGTCCTACTTCATCAGCCTGGTCATCGCCCTGGTGCTTTCAGTGCTTGCCGTGATCACCGTATTGAACAACTGAAAAGGATCGCTTCTCTCCGTCCCAGCAGGCCTGGCAGACGTTCCCAGCACGGACTAGAAGATACAGGGCGAGCATGGCGACGACCGCCCCCATGATCATCGCTGCGCCCCTGGCCACAGAGGCGAGGCCCATCAGTGTGAGGGCCAGAAGCATAATGATCGCCGTTATCATGCCTAGGGCAAGGATCGGCAGGAACACAAGGGATCGGCCAGGCATCATCTCCCCGCAGGTCCGGCATCTCAGGGACAACGCCATGGGATTGAAACATGTCGGCATAGGGAGATAACGTCCATCAAGGCCTGGACGTTCATTTGGTCCCAACATCGCCCGCGTCCCGAGGGCTGAGCGCCTCCGGGGATATTGATTATCCGGAACTCCAATAACTGTCCGTGCGAGCCAAGGGAAGCGGCGGGCCTCCGAGGAACGATGGCTCCGGGAAGTTGAGCGCCTTCGACGTTACCAACCTGGTGGTGGGATCGATCATCGGCGCGGACATCTACGTGGCGACGGCCATAAGTTCACGCCTGGTCGGCCCCGCGGCCTTGATCATATGGATCGCGGCCGGGGTGATGGCGCTGGTGATCGCCTTCTCGTTCGCCTACTGCGTGATGGCCCTGCCCAAGGTCGGAGGTCCTTACGCCTTCGTCACCGCGGTGTCCTCCCCGTTCCCGGGGTTCATGATCGGTTGGGCGCTCTTGCTGGCCGAATGGTTCTCGCTTTCCGTCTTTCCTGTGGCCTTCGCGCAGTACTTCACCGCGCTGGTGCCCGGCATAGATGCTCTGGGCCAGGCAGCGCTCAAGGGCGTTTTCATCATCATTATCATCGCTACCAACGTCGTCGGGGTGAAAGCGGCGGGG
>JAKIXL010000111.1:3269-5197 GCA_022709105.1 Thermoplasmatota archaeon
ATAGGGCAGGCCCTCGTGCTGATCTTCTGGGCATACGCCGGGTTCGAGCTCAGCACCCTTCCCGCCGACGAGGTGCGTGAGCCGACGCGCACCATACCCAAGGCGATCGCGGCAGGGATGTCCATCGTGATCGCGTTCTACTTCCTGACCAACATGGCAGTGGTGGCGTCAGTGAGCAACGAGGTCCTGATGGCCTCCACCTCGCCTCTCCTGGACGCTACAAGGTCGATGTTTGCTGTGGCCGGCGGGGCCGCAGGAGCGCTCGTGATGTTCGTCGGAGCTGGTGCCCTGCTCTCGATCATGGGCTCGGACGAGTCGGGGACCCTGGGGACGTCGAGGCTGGCGTACGCAATGTCCCTGGACGGATTGCTGCCCCATCAACTGGCGCGTGAGCATCCGCGGTTCCGAACTCCTTACCTGGCCATTCTGGCTCTGAGCCTGACGGCGTTCGTGGCGTCACTGTTCGGGAGCCTTACCGCCCTCATCAACGCGGCAGTGTTCCTCCTGTCCCTTGTTTACCTGGCCACCTGCCTCTCGGCCATCCTCCTTCTGAGGAAGGACCCCGAGCTGGCCAAGAGGCTTAGGGGGAGATGGACCGTTCCCCTGGCAGGCATAGGGTTCTCCGCTCTCCTCCTGGCGCTGATCGATCCAGGCATATGGGTGGTGGGGACGGCGCTGCTCGCCGTGGGAGCGCCGGTGTACGCGTACTTCTCTCCCCGCAAGCCCCTCAAGGAGCGGCGGGAGGAGTTCTATTCGCCTGAAAGCACGAGGGCCGCGATTCGCCGGCAAAGGCGGAGGTTCCTCGCCCTTCCCGTCCACATGGTGCAGCACCTGTACCGAAGGCTCAAGGCCCATCGGAGGGCGTAGAGGCCTTCTCACCCTAGGATATGATTAGAAGGGGTTCGACCATCCTCTAATCGGATGCCCGAACTGCCCGAGGTGGAGACCTTCAAGCGGTACATCGAGAACGGCTCGCTCCGCCGGCCTATCGTCAGGACGGAGGTCAGGAGCCTGATCGTGCTGGCCATGGGGGTGGAAGAGCTTGAGCAAAGGACGCGAGGCGCGATGTTCCTGTCCGTCCGCCGCCATGGCAAGCAGTTGTTCCTGGAGCTAAGCTCCGGAGGATGGATCACCTGGCACTTCGGGATGACCGGCGAGCCGGTGCTGTTCACGGACCAAGGGCCGCGGTTCCCCCGGGTTCTGTTCCACTTCGAGGACGCCACCCTCGCGCACGACGACCCCCGCATGCTCGGCCGCATAGGGTGGGCGCCCTCGGTGGAAGAGTTCGTCCGGCGCAAGAGGCTGGGGCCGGACGCGCTCTCCATCTCCAGAGCGGATTTCGCGGACAGGTTCTCCAGGGCCCGGGGGGCGGTGAAGCCGGCGCTAATGGACCAGCACCGGATGGCGGGTATCGGGAACATCTATGCGGACGAGGTGCTGTTCCAGAGCAGGATCGATCCTCGGACCGAGACAAGCTCACTGTCCGGGAAGGACCTGGAGAGGATGCACCGGAACATGCGCAGGATACTGAAACTGGCCATCGAGAGGGGCGCTGACTTCACCCGCTTCCCGGGCACTTACATCCTCCATCACCGGCGCAAGGGCGCCGACTGCCCTGGCTGCGGCGGGACGGTGGACACGCTGATTCTGGGCGGGAGAACGGCATATTTCTGCCCGGCGTGCCAGCACCGGGATGGAGGCGCGTGAGGGCATGAGGGTCGAGGTCCTGGGCACCAGAGGGCACATCGAGGCCAGCGCGCCCCGGCACATGCTCCATTCCGGGGTGCTGATGGACGACGTGCTCTTCGATCTCGGCGAGCGGCAGTACCTCGACCGCTCGCCCAGCGCGGTGTTCATCACCCACTTTCACGAGGACCATGCGTTCTTCGTCAACGACGACGGGGCGGAGATCGGCGTGCCGATGTATG
>JAKIXL010000112.1 GCA_022709105.1 Thermoplasmatota archaeon
CGCGCCCCTCGATGTAGGTTCCGGCGGAGGACGCCCGTATCGCGTGCTTCACCGACAGGTCGCGCATGACGCTCTCCACCAGGGACTTGACCTCGGTGAACGATGCCCGCGCCGATATGCTCACACCGGCCAGGTGCTTCCTACGCCTGGTATCGAGCAGTACGTCCCCGACCTCGAACAGCCGCTGCGGGAGGTCGCGGTGCTTGTTCCTCCGGAGCACCGCCATCAGGCTGGGGACACGCGAAGGCAGGTGTGGTCCTCGCTTATGGGGTTCAGCACCTCCACCACCTCCCCGCGGGGGAGGCGCATGCGGTCGAACTGGTCCTCCTCCGAGCTGAGGGTGAGGGTGGTCGCCTCCAGGTAGCCGTATCCGACCATGAGCTGGCGGGCGACGTCCGAGGCCTTGGTGGACAGCAGCTCCGATCCGAAGGTCTGCTGGCTTGGCAGCTCCCGCCCGAACATCTCGTAGCCGTACCCCTTGGCCACGTCCTCGATGATGTCCACCGGGTGGATGAGGTCGAGCCTCCACGCCGGGGCCAGCACCTCGAGCTCGCTGCCTTTCGCCGCTGCGTCGAAGCCCATCTTCCCCAGGGCGGCGGCCATGCCTGCGCCGTCCAGTTTCGTCCCCAGCAGGGAGTTGGCCTCCGCGGCGCTCACGGTCCACTTCCTGGGAGCAAGGTTCGGGGTAACCATATCTTGGGTCCCCTTCACCGTGACCGTCCTGATCTTGCCGCCCCTCTCGGCCATGGCCGTGGCCACGATGTTCAAGGCTCCGCTGATGGCGTTGAGGTCCGTCCCGGTGACGTCCAGGAACACGTTCCTGGTCTCGGTGGTGACGGTCGTGAGCACGCCGTTGATGATGGGCGGGAAGGACAGCACCTCGCCGTTGCTGTCAACGAGGAGCGGATAGAGGTCCTTGCCTTCCAGTATGAACGCGTAGTCCACGCCCTTCTCGTGACGCTCCAGGATCTCCCTCAAGCTCATGCTCTCTGTCTTCGCCAGCGGAACGAAGGATACCGAGTCCGGGTCCACCGCCTTGTAAGTGAACGGCGGGGTGACCTTGTCCAGATCATGTATGCCGATGGAGACCTTCGATCGCTTCCGGCCCATGGTGAGGTGCAGCTTCTCCTGCAGCTCCATCAGGGAGCGGATGAGCTCGTCCGTGATCGTTATGTCCTCGATGACGCCGGCGACCATGTAAGGGCGAACCGCCTTGATGCTTTCCTCCAGCGTGAGGACGATGTCCGATCTCCCGACCTCGTAGACGGTAAGCCCGCTCTGGAGGCCGAGAAAGGTCCGCAGCGCCCTGGCCGCTCCTTCCACGCTGTAAAGGTCCGGCCGGTCGGGGAAGAACTCGATGGAGAGCTCCCCGGTCCCCTCGTCGTACGAGTGAACGTCCGCGCCGAGCTGGGGCACCCGGTCCATGAGGGCGTCCACGCTCACCTCCCGTCCGAGCAGGGATATGAGGTCATCATAGGCGAAGGTAACTACTGGCATCGCCGAGCGATGGGGGAGTGACTAATTATAATTTTTCGGGCGCCCCGCCGAGCACCAGGGGAACGCGAGCCCCGCAGCGGGGGCACTGCGTAGAGGTCGCGATGACAGTAACCTCGTAGGAGGGGCAGAACCTGCTCACCTCGCTGCCCTTTAGGCACACCTTCTGCGGGGGCCGCACGCTCCTCCGCTTCACCAACACCTCGCCGCAGGACGGGCACCTGGTGTCAAGCTCCACGCCGGCGACGCCCCCAAGGTACACGAAGCGCAGGCCCGCCTCGCGGGCGATCCGCGCCGAACGCTCCATGACCTCCATGCTCTGCTCTGGAAGGTCCGCTAACCGGTGGGAAGGCTGGAACCGGAAGAAGAACACCGGAGTGTCCGGTCCCATCTCCTCCGCCGCCCACTTGGAGAAACGTCGGACCTCGGCCTCGCTGTCGTTGAGGCCGGGGACCAGGAGATAGGTCAGTTCGACGTGCTTTCCCTCCCGCCGCGCCAGAAGGCAGGTGTCCAGCACCTCGCGCAGGCTCCCGCCGCAGACCTTCTCGTAGAACTGCTCGGAGAAGCCCTTCACGTCGATGTTGAGCGCGTCCACGCTCCGGACGATGTCCTTGGCCGCCTCCGGGAGCATGTACCCGTTGGTGTTGATCATGGTGTAAAGCCCGTTCTCCCGGGCCAGGGCCGCGGTGTCCATGATGAGCTCGGCCCACACCGTCGGCTCGTTGAAGGTCCAAGCGATCCCTTGCACGCCTTCCTTCAATGCCAAGTCCACGATCTCCCGAGGCTCCATCCTCCGGGGCTCGAGGCCCTCTCCCGAGGACGTGGCCAGGGGGGCGTTCTGGCAGTAGGCGCAGGAAAGGTTGCAGCCGAAGGTTCCGAGGGACAGCAGCTTCGTCCCCGGCCGGTAATGGAACATCGGCTTCTTCTCGATCTGGTCCACCGCTCGAACGCAAACTTGACCGTAGGTTCGGGATATCAGGGTGCCTTTCACGTTCTGCCTGGCTCCGCAGCGGCCTATGCCGCCGTCCGGGAGGATGCATCGGTGGGGACACAGGTCGCACCTGAGCCTCCCTCCCTCTTCATGCCACCATCTGGCCTTCGCTCCGGACATGACACCGAGGATGGTTGGCAAGAGGATAAACCTGCCGGGCGGAACGATGCGTTACCGCGAAGCGTCCCTACCGGCCCAGCTTGCTGTGGGCGCTCCCGAGATGACCGGCGGACTGAGCGCACAGGGTGGACAGCTCGCCGGCAAGCACGACCGCTCCGACGATCTCCGCCAGCTTGAGCGCCTTGCCCTCGCCGACGCAGCCGATCATGCTGAGCGCCTCCGACTGGCAGGGCAGTCTCGTCCCTCCTCCGACGGTGCCCACCTCCACGCAGGGCAGGCGCGCCGAGATGTACAGGTCCCCGTCGACAACCTCGCAGGTGGTGGTGACCATGGAACCCTCGGCCACCTGGGCGGGGTCCTGCCCGGTGGCTATGTACAGCGCCGCGAGCATGTTCGCCGCGTGGGCGTTGGACCCGAGCGATGCGGCCAGCGAGGAGCCGATGGCGCACTTGCGGAAGCAGGTCTCGGCCACCGCCTCGGGGACGGCGTGCATCCTGTCCTCGAGCACCTGTCTTGGTATGGTGACGTCCGCGAGGACGATCTTCCCTCTTCCAAGCACCGCGTTGACGGCCGCCGGCTTCTTGTCCACGCACAGGTTGCCGGAAACGGATATCAGGACCGCGCCGGTCTCCCTCTCCACGAGCCTTGCCGCCGCCTCCGAGGCGATGGTGGCCATGTTCATGCCCATGGCGTCCCCGGTGCTGTACGACAGGCGAAGATAGAACGAGCGGCCGGCGGAGAACGGCTGCGCGCTGAGCAGGCGGCCGTGGGATGTGGTCGCTTCCGCGGCCTGCCGTAATCGGTCGAAGTTGCTCTCGACCCAGGCAGCGGCCTCCACCGCATGCCTGGTGTCCCTGACCCTGAACACCGGGGCCCGGGTCATGGCGTCGCTCACCACCACGGCCGCCGCGCCTCCGGCGGCGGTTATCGCTGAGCAGCCCCGGTTCACCGAAGCGACCAGCGCCCCTTCTGTGGTGGCCATCGGCACCAGGAACTCGCCCGATGCGTGGTCCCCGTTGATCCTCAGCGGACCGACGAACCCGAGGGGCACCTGCACGGCCCCGATCATGTTCTCGATGTTCTTGGACGCGGCCAAGGGATCGAAGGAGAGGAAGCCGATGTTCGTCAGCCCCGTTCCCGTCCGCTCCTCCACCGCTTTTCGTCGTTCGTCGACATCCGCACGGGTCCTTCCACGGTTCTTCAGTCCCTCTCCGGTCATATCGCCCCAAGGTATGGGCTTGTCATCTTAAGGATTCTGACGCCGGAATGGACTCCTCGAGGGGGGTCCCTGCCGGGTTAGGGCGCTGCGGAACGACGCCCCATATATCGCAGGGCGACATTTGACGGCGTTTGGCGGAAATACGGAATCAGTTTCAAATATCAGTATTGTTTCACTTTACCCCAATCCCAAGAAGGATTCTCGGTAAGGTGATAACTGGAATGTACAGCATGAGCCCGCGGACAGGAAAGTACTTGAGCGACGAGGAATGCGTTCAGAGGTTCAAGGCCGGCAACGAGTGGGGACTATTGACCTCCATCGACCTCCATGATTGCGATCCGAAGAAGATCGCCAGCAAGGAAGTGATCACGCAGTTCTCCATCGATCTGTGCGACTATATAGACATGAAGAGGTTCGGCGAGCCGATAGTGGTCAGGTTCGGTGCCGACCCCAGGGTGCAGGGCTACTCCCTGGCGCAGCTGATCGAGACCTCGCTGATCTCCGGCCACTTTGCCGAGGATACCGACCGGGCGTTCATCGATGTCTTCTCCTGCAAGGAGTATCCACCCAAACAGACCGCGGAGTTCTGCAAGAAGTACTTCGGGGCCAAGTCCATGGAGTATTCCGTGGCCTTCAGGTCCTGAACGGAAAAACCCCTTGGCCCCTTTGCAAAGGGCAGGCAAATCCTTTCCGTTATTCTTCAACGCGCGGCGGCGAGGACCTAGTAGACGGCCCGGCTGCGCAGATGCTCGAACATCGGGTCCCAGTACATCTCGTACCACATCTGCTCGATCGTTTCGAGAAGCTCGGACGGCACGCCGCTCTGCTCTAGCTTGAGATGCGTGCCCTTCCCGAACCGCTTTAAGACCATCTCCACCCTGGACGGGGGCAGGTCGGACGGCCACTCCGCCAACCTCCAGTCCATTACGATGCGCTGCCCGCGCTCCAGCTCGATGTAGCGGGCGGAGATCAGGCCGCCGCGGCAGATGATGGCTCCTCCCGGCGCGGCCGTCCCCTCGGAGGGAACGCCGGCCCACGCCGAGTGCAGGACCGGATCGACAAGGCGATCGAACACCTCTTCCGGCGGTCCGGGCACCATCGTGCTCATGCTCATCGTTCCTGTCCTCTCGGCCATGCTCCCGGCAAAGGCATCGTTGATTTAAGATTGTTCATCGACCCCAGCCGCCGCTCCCGGACACGGCCGTTCGGGACGGAGCCCGCATTGTCAGAGATCACATACCGATAGGGGGCGAGGGTCGGAGGCCATAAGGCGCTGTTCCGGCGCATCCGGGGCCGTCCCCGGGCGACGTGCCC
>JAKIXL010000113.1 GCA_022709105.1 Thermoplasmatota archaeon
AAGAGCATTTCAGCGGCGACGGCAGCCGACGCCTCGAAGCCGTGGACGTCCCTCCCAGGCGTCATGCGCGGCAATCCTCGCAGAAGCTGGCTATGCGGCCCCTGAGCACACCGTAGACATGATCGGCGATGGGGCGCAGGTTCACGGTGTCCTCCTCGTTATATCTCTTGAGGAGCTTCAAGGCGTTCTTGCTTCCCGACCGCTCCCACGCCCTCCATAGATATACGGCCTCTTCCCCGGTGACGTACTCCACCTCCCTTGCCCGGCACATGCCGAGCTGCTTCTCGACGGACTTCAGTCCCCCTGCGAGCCCGATCCGGCGGCAGGCATGCCGCAGGTCGAAGTGGGGGACCCGGGGTACCATCAAAGGATAATGGAATCCCAGGATGGGAAGGTCGAAAGAACTGCCGTTGAAGGTGACAAGAAGCTTCACTCCGTCAAGGGCCTTGGCGAGAGAGGCGGAGGTAAGGTCCTGGCCCCTGACCAGGGTGGTCGAACATCCGTCGCGGTAGATCCCTACGACGGTGACGTTCGCGTACGCCGCGCGCCCGTCCGTCTCGATATCAAGGTAGGCCGCGTCCCTTTTAAACCGTTCATAAAGCCTCCAGTGCTCGGCAGTTGGCAATATCTTGGAGAAATAGTCGGTCAATCCTCGTTCGAGAAAACCATCGGCCCGATCGAGGTGTCGGTCCATGGCCTCCTTCCTCTGGGCCGATATCCCTTTGACCTTCATCTCTCCGCGGAACTCATCCCAGTCCCGGACCCCGCTCTTCCATAGGTTCCTCTCCTTACCGTTCCCCACTGAGGGCAGGATCTGAAATGTGTTCCGGATCACAAAGCCTCTTGCCCCGCCTCGGTTGATACATCTTTCGGAGGGCCTGTCGAAAGTGCGGAGATAAAGTACAAATAGTGTTCCTTGTTTGAAACATTGCCTGAAAGGGCTGGACCGTTAAATGCATGGATGAAATGGAGGTATTCGAGAACGTGTTCATCTCCTCTGACCTATGCCTGCATCTTCCTGAGGAGAGGACGGTCGTCATCGCCGACCTCCATATCGGATATGAATCTGCCCTGGAGGCCGATGGGGTCCATATACCAAGGATCCAGACTAACGCGGTCATAAGTTCCCTGAACAGGCTAGTGGACAAGCACGAGCCCGATCGCTTGGTCGTCCTGGGTGACCTGAAGCACGAGTTCAGCCGTAACCTTGGACAGGAGATGAAAGATGTCCGCGCAGTGCTGGACAGTGTCTCAGATCGGACCGAGATAGTTCTGGTCAAAGGCAATCACGATAATTATATCGAGAACATAGTCTCCCGCATACAGGTCCCTGTGGTGCCTCGATATAGGGCGGCAGGGGTTACGTTCGTCCACGGCCACACGCCATGCTCGGATCGACCCCTGGTGATGGCGCATGAGCATCCTTCCATAAAGATCGTGGACCGGGTAGGAGCATACCTCAAGTTGCCTTGTCATGTCTGGCTCAAGAACGAGCGCGTCCTCGTTCTCCCGGCATACAGCCCTCTCGCATCGGGAACGGACCTTACCGGCATACATTCGAACGACTGCCTGTCGCCTGTCCTTAGGGACTGTGATGTTCGCAACGCCGAAATTTTCGCATGCAGCGACATAGGCCTGTTGCCGCTTGGTAGATTATCTTCATTAGATGGTTTCAGGCTTTAGCGGATACGAGGTTCGTAGGCACGAGCAAAGGGGCCTAAACCCCGTTAACTGGCATCTAGGGCCGGCCCTTTTCGATGCAACATTGTAACAATCGTTTTAGAAAAAACTTTTGTCAGGCTTGAAATTTTAACCGGCGTTAAACATGGATGGTCCATCCATCCATAAAAGATTTTAATACGAGGCAACCATATCCAAATTCAAACTCTTTGTCATTTGAGGAGGGAATCAAAGTATGAGCAACGAGATACTTGACAAGTTAGCTGATGTCGTAGTGAAGGGGAAGATCAAGGAAGCCAAGCCCCTTGCAGAGCAGGCCTTGGCCGCTGGGATCGACCCCAAGGTAATCATCTTCGACAGCTTGAGCAAGGCTATGGGAGTTGTAGGCCAGAAGTACGAGAGCAAGCAGTACTTCCTGCCCCAGGTCCTTCTGTCCGCTCAGACCATGTACCAGGCCCTGGATGTCACCCTGCCCAAGCTGAAGGTTGACGCCAACGCTATTCCTGGAAAGGTCGTCATCGCTGTTGTTGAGGGCGATGTGCATGATATCGGAAAGAACATCGTGAAGGCCATGCTGACCGGTGCCGGCCTGACATTGTTCGACATGGGCCGTGACGTCCCCGTCAAGAACCTGGTCGAGAAGGCCAAGTCCGAGGGCGCCCAGATCCTTGCCACCTCCACCCTGATGACCCCCACCCTGGCGGGCATGAAGGAGATCGAGAAGATGCTGACCGAGGGCGGCATGAAGGGCAAGGTAAAGACCATGATCGGTGGCGGCGCTACCTCCGCGGACTTTGCCAAGAGCATCGGCGCAGACGGCTGGGCTTACGACGCTGTCGAGGCCGTGGCTGTTGTTCAGGGCCTGCTGAAGTAAACCCATCACTTAACTGAGGGGCTCCATCCCCTCTACCTTCATGTTTTTATTCATCGTATCCTAGAATATTACATCTGCCGCCTCCGCATGGGCGGGAGGGAGCGCGATGTCAGATTATGGCGGTTTCCAAGTGAAAGTTACCAACAGCTCCAAGATGATGTATCCTCGAGATGGAATAACCAAGGGAGATATGGTGAGCTATTACTCAATGATATCCTCGGTAATGTTGCCCCATGTCCGGGACCGCCCGGTGTCCATGCTCCGCTATCCGAACGGGATCGATGGAGAGAGCTTCTTCCAGAAGCAGGTCCCGGACCATTTTCCCGAATGGTTCGCGACCGTCAAGGTCAGGAAGAAGGGTGGGCAGGTCATCCATGCGATGGTCCAGAAGGAGGCGGACCTAGCGTACCTTGCCAACTACGCTTGCATAACGCCACACGTTTGGTTGAGCCGTGCAGGCTCTCTCGAGCGGCCGGACAGGTTGACGCTGGATATGGACCCCTTTGATGATGACTTCATCACAGTGAAGGATGCCGCCCTTGCAGCAGCCTCCGAGCTGAGGCCGCTGGGCCTTAAACCCTTCGTTATGACCACTGGTTCTCGAGGTCTTCACGTGACCGTTCCTTTGGACCGGACAGCTCCGTTCGGAGAGGCCCTATCCCTGGCCAAGGAGGTGGCGGACAGGATGGTCGAGGGGGACGATCGCTTCACGACCGAGCGATCGAAGGCGGACCGCAATGGCAGGCTGTTGGTAGACGTTTTCCGAAATGCCTACGGGCAGACGGCGGTCCCGCCCTACGCGCTCCGGGCCCGAGACGGGGCTCCCGTAGCGACCCCTCTCCATTGGGAAGAACTGGAGGATCCCGGGCTAACCTCCAGACGGTTCAATATGCGTACGGTCTTTGAACGCCTTAGGGCCAGAGGGGACCCATGGTCAGAGATAGAGCGCCACGCCAGCTCGATAAAGGATGCGGCGGACAGGATGAGAAAGTGAAAGGCCTGGCCCAGAAAGGGCCGACCATCGACCATGCTGTATCGAGACCATATTTAAGGCAGAACGGAACCCCCCCCGCAACGCCATCCATGAAAGGACATCACCGAAATTCCGCGCATGGACCGAGCGACCAAAAATTTGGATATATCTATTTATAGTGCCATGATGGAAACATAGAGCGATTTCCCATCATGAGGGCGCTTCAAATACGGCAGAGGCCATGATGGGTATGGAACGAAAGGAGCGTGAATGTGATGAAAAAGCTTGTTAAGAACAATGTTTACTGGGTTGGAAAGGTTGATTGGGAACTCCAAAAGTTCCACGGAAATGAGTATTCCACTCATGAGGGATCTACATACAACTCCTACTTGGTCCAAGAAGAAAAGAACGTCCTGATCGACACGGTCTGGTCTCCTTTCGCGGATGAGTTCGTGGAGAACCTGGCCAAGGAGATCGACCTCCAAAAGATAGACATCGTAATAGCCAACCACGGCGAGGTGGACCATAGCGGGGCCTTGCCTGCTCTAATGAAGCACATACCGGACAAGCCCATCTATTGCACGGCCAATGCGGTAAGGTCCCTTAAGGGACAATATCACCAGGATTGGAACTTTAAGGTCGTGAAGACCGGTGATAAGATCGATATTGGAAATGGAAAGGAACTCATTTTCCTTGAGATGACGATGCTGCATTGGCCTGACAGCATGGCGACCTATTTGACCAAGGACAACATCCTGTTCAGCAACGATGCGTTCGGCCAGCATCTGGCGACAGAGAAACTATTCAATGATCAGGTCGACCAGTGCAGCCTATATAATGAGTCCATAAAATACTACGCGAACATATTGACCCCGTTCAGCCCTATCTTGAAGAAAAAGATCGAGGAGGTCGTTGCCCTTAACCTCCCGATCGAAATGATCGCGACGAGCCACGGAGTTATCTGGAGGGACGATCCCTCTCAGATTATCCAAAGATATGCTCAGTGGTCGAACGATTATCAAGAGGACCAGATTACCGTCATTTACGACACCATGTGGAATGGTACCAAAAAGCTCGCTGAGAAGATATCGGAAGGCATCGCCCTGGAGGACCCTGGTTCGGTCGTAAAGATGTTCAACCTTACAAAATATGATGAGAACGACCTTATCACCGAGGTATTCAGGTCCAAGGCGGTCGTCATCGGATCACCGACGATATCCAAGAGCATACTCCACTCGGTCGCAGGCTTCATCCATCTTATGAAGGAGCTTAGGTTCAAGGGGAAAAAGGCCGCCGCCTTTGGCTGCTATGGCTGGAGCGGAGAATCGGTAAAGGAGATCAATGCGCTGTTGGCAGGCGCCGGCTTCGAGGTGGTCAGCGAGGGGTACAAGAACCAGTGGAACCCCGACCTCGACGCACAAAAGGCAGCGATAGAATATGGTAGAACGTTGGCAAGGTCGTTTGCCAAGCAGGCCGTCGAGGGTAAGGATCGATAAAAAAATGATACGCCCGGTCGATCTCTGATAATATCCTATCGCCCCCTGATAGGTTGAGGGGATGCCCTCGCCCAAACCTT
>JAKIXL010000114.1 GCA_022709105.1 Thermoplasmatota archaeon
GAGCCCCCACCAGACCCCCCGCCAGAACCGTGAATCTGCCCCAATATCGCTCTCCTGCCGTGGCCTTATCGGCCGGCCGGTGCCTCGAGGGCAGGGACCTATGTCATGGATTCCAAGGTCGTCTGCCGGATGTCAGCGCTCAGCTTTCTTGCCAGGCCCATGAACCCTTCGAACTCCTCTCTCCCCACCACTTCATGAATCCCCACGTCCCCCCATTGCCCGGCGGTCACAAAGCGCTGCGAGAACGTCCGCTCTTTCAACGGGCTAGCACCTAGCGTGCCTCTGCAGGTCGTCCTGGTCCACTCCTCGAACAAACTCCAGGCATCCACGAACCCATCCTCCCCTTCCCCTCTTGACGTCCAACACGGACATTGAGAGGAGAACGCCTTCCGCGGTCATCTTAGATCCCTCGAACCCTCTCTGGAGGCAGGACCATATGAGGTCTGTCGAGGCCGGAGCGCAGCGATCACTTAACGGCCAGTTTCCTTTTCTCCCTTTTCAGCCTTTCTTCCCAGTCCGGAGGCCGCTCGCGATATCCCCGGGCCCGCCAGTAGGCGATGTTGTTGGGGTTCTTCTGGTTTGAGCGCTCGTTCCGGTATTCCATGAAAAGCTGGGTGCTCACCTGCTTTCCAGATTCGTCGGTCACCCTCAGTCCGGTGCACTTCCGGGGATCGACCCTCGCCTGCGCAGCTGGCTGCCCTCTCATCAGTTTGCTCCCCCGGGCTAGCAACTGCAGGACATGGCAGCCGAACCCCATGGACTCGCACTTGGACACCAAGAACGCGGAGAGGGAATTTGCCTCGCCGACGATCTCCGCCCGCTTCTCATGGTCGTGTATGTAGTCCAGCACAACGGTGATGTCCTTGTCCCCAGTGACCAGCATCATCACGTCAGGGCAGTCGGGGTCATGGAGCCTATCGACCAGGGCGCAGTGCATGGAAGGGTCGGTCAGGCTCTTGCCGAAGGAGAAGGCCCCGGTCCTGCTATCCACCCGTTTGAAGGATTTGCTCTCCTGGAAATAGAAGCCGTTCAACTCATAGTCCTCGCGGGTCTTCTGCGACCTCCACATCGTGGCCTCGTCCAGGAAGACCTTCGCCTCGATGACCTCGCCAATGGTCTGGGCATGTTCCATTAGAAGGCTCCCTATACGTTCAAGGATGGCGAGGTCGCCCGATGTATAGAGTCCCCGTTCCATGTTAGGTCCGTCCACGTAGATGCCTACCGTGGTCACCGGGGCCCATCCCTCCTGTCGTTCAAGGCCAAGAGGACCATCTCTTCCAGGTCATCAGGCCCAATGGCAGCGTTGAGGAGCGCAAGGAGGATTCGGGGGATGGTGAAGGTGACCTTCTGCCTTCCTGTGAGCACCTGCACCAGCTGTTCGCCCAGGGCATAGCTGTATCTGGCCAGCGACTCATAGTAGTCCAGAACGGTTATCTTGGCCACGATCTCCCGGGCCAGGTCGTCGGTGAGCTCCTCGCGCTCCGCTTTGGCCATTAGAGCATGGACCTCGGCATCAAGAAGATCGAGGTCCGGTTGTGGGAAGCGGGGAGGGTCGCGGTACACCTGTCTGGACAGTCCAAGGAGCCTCGAGGCGAAGGCCAGGCCTACTCCGCTCAGGTTAGCCTCCAGTACCGGCACGTCATCGATGATGAATCGGCCGACGTCGGGGTCCAGTCGGATATCGAAGCCTATAATGGAGAAGTCCTGGTCACCGCAAAAGGGGTCCTGGAGGTTCACCGGGAAGCGCACCTCCGACCTTATCCCGGTCAACCGCATCAGCGTGTTGCGGAAGGCCGAGAGGCCCTCTGGGCTCATAGGTCGGGGCACGGTGGCGGCCGCTCCGGCGGCCAAAGGGTCCTCAACCAGCATGGAATCTATGCTAAGGGCCTCCTGCAGTACGATCTCATCGGCGGCGGTCGCTCCGTGGACCTCGACACGGCAGCCCTTAATGTTGGGGGCGCGCTTCTCACTGATAAGGAACTCCGCCATGTCATAGTAATCGGGGTTTTCCGTCCTCATCAGGCCGAAGGACCTGGAGGTGCGGTACAGGCCGATGGTGATGCTCTTCGTGGCGGGGGAGATCTCGAGATGAAACACGCCCTGCTCCGGCGATACAACCTCCCAATAGTTCTCGATGACCTCGGGAGGATGGTAGAACTCGTTCATCCCATGGACGTTGTTCAATCGGAACAGGTTCTTCAAGAAGTACCTCGAGAACTTCATCAGCTCCCCGGGCAGGTCGTTCCTGCCAAGCCTGATCCGCAGGACGGGCGGCGAGGGGATGCCCTCGAACGATCCCGCCAGATCATCAGCTTCCACCTCGTCCTGGCCTATCCGTTTGCTTTTCCAATCTTCCAGTGAGAGCTGCAGAAGCTCCCTCTTCTCCTCGTCGATGTCCTCGGCCAGGTCCTCGAGGAGATCGGATATCAGGGGCGCCAGGAGGCGGCGCATCAGATCGTCTCGGCTTTCGCCGGTTCTTGACATGACCTCCAACATTCGGAACATGGTCGAGGTACGCAGGGCCACGCTCCTTGAGGCCATCTGGGAGAAGCTGTTGCGGAAGACCGCCTCGCCGTTGAACTCCAGCGCCTTCAGCAAATGGGAAACGTCTCCGGGGCTCCCGCCATGCCTCCCCTCTTCGATGAGGCCCATTATCCTCTTTCTCGACAGGAGGCGTATGGAATCACCGCATGATACCGGGTACAGGCCCTGCAGCGAGGCCAGGATGTCGGCGTCGGCGGCCCGCTGGATTGAAACCTCGCGAAAGGACATGCCTTAGATAAGGGGCTTGGGCAATAAGCTGTTTTCGTGCTATATGTCCACAATGATGCGGTCCTTGTCCACGGTGACAGGATAGGAGCGGAGGTCAAAGGCATGTCCCTCGGCATCAACAGGGCGGCGCACGAGCTTGCCGTCGCGTACATCGTAGCGGGCGAAATGCCTTGGGCACTCGACCATGAAGCCGTCCAGTCGTCCGCGGGACAGGTCGGCGAAGCCATGAGAGCATATTCCGTCCATCGCGAAGAAGGCACCATCGACATTGGCCACTAGCAGCGTCCGCCCCAGGACGTCCACAGTGGTCATCTTGCCAGGCGGAAGTTCGGAGGTCAAGCGGACAATCATCTTCATTGCATCACATGAAACGCTATCGAGGCCGAGGATAATTAATCAAGCGGTATGGCTAGACACCGTTAAATGGTCGACGGTGAATGCACAGGCGATGATAATCGACAGCCATGTTCACATATGGATGAGGGAGCACCTCCCCGATTCCATGGTGCGGGCCTATCTGGAACCGCTGAACGCCCTCAAGGACCTCTTCGACTGGGAGGTCGACGCCGAGGAAGTATGGCCTGAATATGGCGTGGACGTCAACAAGGTGCTGGAGATGATGTCCGCCGGCAAAGTGGACCGAGCGGTGGTGCTGCCCATCGATTACAACCTCGTGGACCAGGCAAGGGTGGACATCGAACAGTACAATATTTGGGCCTTCGAGGGCGCGGCCCCTTACCGAGACCGCATCATTCCGTTCGTGGGCATCGATCCTCAGCGAGGGGACCGGGCCATCAGCATCATGGAGAAGTTTGTGAAGAAGTACGATGCTCCCGGGATCAAGGTATATCCAGCCACCGGTTGGTACCCCAACGAGGAACGGGTTCAGAGGTTCTGGGAGCATGCCGATGACCTAGGGCTCGTGGTGATCACCCATGGCGGCGCGGCCTGGGGACCTTTGGACGAGAAATACACCAGGCCATCGTTCTACGATGAGGTACTGCACCGCTATCCAGACCTCCGGGTGGTCATTGCCCATATCGGCGGGAAGTATCGTTCTGAGACCTATGAGCTATGTGCTAAGCATTCGAACTGCTTCACGGACATCTCCGCCCTCCAGGGATGGCTGCCCTCCGATCCCGACACCTGCATGTCCCGGCTCAAGGAGGTGGCGGAGAAGGTTCCCGACCGCGCCTCCTTCGGGACCGATTTCCCGCTGTTCGACCTATCCTACCCATCGGAGATGTGGCTGAACTTTGTCAGGGATCGGCCGTGGGCTGACGAAGATACCAAGGCCAAGGTGCTGGGTGGGAACATGCGGCGACTGCTCGGGCTGTGACCTCCCCCGCTTCGCACAATCACGATATGGGGCGGCCCCAGGCATCCAGGAAGAAATCGTGCCCGATCGGTCGCCTCTCCGGTCGCAGCAATTGCTGTACCTTCTGCCTGTCCGATAGGAGGCTGTCGTCCTCGCCGGGGTAACCACAGATGATGAACGCGATGACCACATAGTCGTTCGGTATGCCTAAAACTACTCTGGCCATGACCGGATCGTACCCCGCGATGGGATGCGCGGTCAGCCCCAACTCGGTGGCCTGGAGGAGCATCTGGCCGACGGCCATGCCGCAACCGAACAGATAGTAGTCGCGGCCTTCGTTCAGCCGGCAATCATCTGACGGCTTGGCGGCAAGGACCATTATCAGCGGCGCCGCGGTAGCCCAGACATTGCCCCGGTTCAGGCACTCCTTCACCTTGCTCAGGACGCTCCCTGAGCAGACCACCAGCCTCCAGGGTTGGTTATTATTGCAGCTCGGCGCCAATCGCATGGCCTCGATCATGGCACGGACCTTCTCCTCCTCCACTGGCCGGGGGTCGAACGTCCGCAAGGCCCTCCGGTGCTGAACAGCGTCGCTCACATCCATATGATCTTCGGGCTGGAAAGGCCGTTCAAGCCAATATCATTATTTGTTGCGGCCAGGGCGATGGCGGGGGCCCAGGCCAAATTCGGTCCGCGTGTGTGCTCATGGCAGTGGGCCAAACCTTTTATTGCAAAAGCCCTATCTGCCATGGAAGCAAGTCAGTGGTCTCGGGTTCGAAACCTTCTGGAGAAGGCGAAATTCCCGACGAGCCCGCCATTTCCCAATCCAAACCTTCATATGGGCCCGATGATTCAGGGCAAGAATATAGCACTGAGGAGTACTGATGAAGAGAAGCTCACGCGCTTGGAAGAAGCGAGGCAATCAAAGATGGAAGTGGCGCAAGAAGAAGATGAGGCGCCGCAAGCGCGCGCAGAAGATGCGCAAGGTATAATGCTGAACAGTGGGGG
>JAKIXL010000115.1 GCA_022709105.1 Thermoplasmatota archaeon
GAGGCCGGCACGTTCGTCGAGGGCCCGGCCTCCGGAATGTGATCTGGTCCCGGACGGTACGGCATCGGTGCGATGGAGATGGCCAACGGCCCCTATACGGGGTCCTGGCCCTCATCATCACACTTCCGGACCTCCGGCAGGCCGTCGGCATGATCGGCGTTCAGCGCTCGATGGGAGCTGCCTTAGCGGACCAGATGTATCCGAGAGAGCTTCTCCTGGATGGTCTGAGGCACTTCGATGGGGTCGGGGCCGGCCTTTCATAACGTGGTTTGCATGCTTGACCTATGCTGCAGGCTCTGCGACGCTACCGCAGCCGCTCCAGCTCCGCCAGGTACTCCTCGGCCTGGTCGATGCCCTTCTGCCAGAACGTTTCCTCCCTGATATCGAACCCCATCTCCGATGCCAGCTCAGCCGGGGAGCGACTGGAGCCAGCCGACAGCAGCGCCTTTAAGCGGGGGACGAACGCCGCGCCCTGCTCTCGGTAGAGACGGAACAGGGCGAACACGAACAACTGGGCGAACACGTAAGGGTACTCGTAGAAACGGATCCCGGCGAAATAGTGGTGGGGGAACCGGGCCCAGTCCCATCGCGTTTCCGGAAGGTACTCTATGTCCCCGTACAGAGAGCGCTGGGCCTTCATCCACAGGTCAGCTATGGCATCGGCGTCCAGGTACCTTCCCTCCCCGATCGCCCGCGCCAGGTCCATCTCGAAGAAGTACCGGAACCCCTCCTGGTATACCGTCTGCACAAAGCCGTTCATGACCTTCACCAGAAGCGCGCGCCTCTCGCTGTCCGATGATGCCTCGGACATCAGGCGCTCCGTGAGCAGCAGTTCTCCGAACATGCTGCCGCACTCTGCCACGCAAAGGCTGACGGCGCAGTTGCTGGGGTTCTGCTCCCTCGTGTACAGGTAAGCGTGCACGGCATGGCCCAGCTCGTGGGCCAAGGTGTACACGTCGTTGAGCTGGCAGTTGTAGCTGGAAAGTATGAATGCGGAGCGCCCGTTGACCCAGGTATCACAGAACGCGCCGGTCCGCTTGCCCTTTCTCACCTCCCCGTCCAGGCGGCGGCTCTCGAACATGTCCCGCACCCAGCCGCCTATCTGGCCATCCAGGTCCGAGTAGACAGAGACCATCAGCTCCCTCGCCTCCTCCCAGCTGCGCTTTAGGTCCGTGCTTCCGGGAAGGGGGGCTCGGAGGTCCCAATTACCAAGCCTCTCCAGGCCGAGCAGCCGGGCCTTAAGGCCGAGGTAGCGCTGGCAGACCGAGGCGTTCTTCCTTACGACCTCCATGAGCGTGGTGATCGTCCTCTCGTCCACATCGTTGGCGATGAGGCTAGAGGTCAGGGGGCTAGGATATGAGCGCAGGCGGCACATCTGCAAGTGGTCTTTCCATATGGCGGTCAGAGCGTCCGCCCACAGAAGCCGGTCCACCCCCAGAGTGGTCCCCATGGCCATGTAGGCGGCCTTCCTGGTCGAGCGTTCCTGATCATAGACATAGGGGACCATCTCGCCGATGGTCAGCACCTTCTCCTCTCCCTTCACCTCAAGACGGAACTGGCGGGAACTAAGCCACTTGCTCTGCAGCTTTGACCATGCGGACACGCCAGTGAGGTCCTTGGCGGCGACCACCTTCTCCTCTGCCTCCGTCAGGAGATGGGGGGCGATGCGCTGGTACCGCTCAAGGTAATGGCGATGATCGTTCAACGCAGGATGCGATACCAGTTCGGGTCGGGCGGCCAGCAGGCGGCCCATCTCCACTGGAAGGAACGCTGTGAGCTGATCGGCCTCGGTTGCCGCGCGGGAGCTGGCGTCGTTCAAAGAGCTGGCCGTAGGATCGCTTTGGTCAGCGGAGAATGCCAGGGAGCAATAGGTCATCGCTCCTTCATGCCTGAGGAACATCTCGTCCTTCGCCCTCAACATCCCGGCGAGCTGTTCAGCGTCGTAGCCTTCCACCTTGCCCCGGTGGGCCTCTGCGAACCTGGCGTGGTCGGCGACCATCTCTCCTAGCTCCTCCTTGATCCGCTCCGGGTCCGTGCTCTTCACCAGTACCGACAGGTCCCAAACCATCTCCGTCATTTCGCTCACTGGTGGTGATGGTTCGCCTCGGTAAAATACCTGGGGGCAGGACGCCGGGGGATCGAACAAAGGCCATTGAGCATCCGGCGGCCGTCCGGACAAGCTGTTATCGCCTATGATTTCGATCACGGCATTGTTATGAACCGGGCCGTCTTAGCCCGCACCACATGAGCGTCAGCGCCATCCCCCTGCGCGGGGATGAACGGGCAAGAAAGGGACGGCGTGGAGGTTGACAAGATGGGTTTTTTCAACAGCATAAGCGAGAGCTTTGTGTCCGGGATCCTATGCGACTACCTTGAAAGATACTCCGGACCTCAGTGCATCAACCTCCGGACGGCCATCGCCAACAACGTTGACCTGTACGAGCTCTGGAGGGAGAACGCCGCCAGAGAGGGCGTTCGTGGACCTAAGGAGGCCCGACAGTGGGCTAGGATGTTCCCCAAGGTCCAGAGGATGATGACCTCTCAGAACGTGAAGAGGTGGCTTCGGGAGCAGGGCCTCCACGATATCGCCGTGACGGTGGAGAGGACCGATGGCGGCGAAGAATGGCTGGCATGGCAGGTCGAACGCTTCCGCGCTGGTCTGTGGGGCAGGTAGGAGCGCTCGTCCTCCACGCCCTTATGATCGTGCCTCATCTTTCTCCGATAGGCACGTATCTGCGGTTCGACGGACCTACATAGGTGCTCTCCGGACGATACAGGGCTGGCCTCACCGGAGGGGAGGGGAACTTTTCCTCAAGGATGTGAGCACACCATCCGGCGGAGCGGGACATGGCGAAAACGGCAGGGAAGAACTCATGGTGAATGCCCATGGCATGATAGACGGAAGCGCTGTACAGGTCTACGTTGGGGTAGATGTGCTTGCCCTTCCTCCGCATTAGCAGGTCCTGGGTGGCCAAGGCCATCCTCTCGGTCATCTCGTACCATCGGTACTCAGGATGGTCCTTGACCACCGAACGCGCCATGCTCTGGAGTATCCTGGCACGTGGGTCTATGGTCTTGTAGACCGCGTGCCCCATGCCTGAGACCTTCTTCCCGCGCTTGAACTGGTCCTCCACCCATGATTCCACCAGCTCAGGGTCCTTGGTATCGAGCAGGTTCCTCATGACCTGGGCGTTGGCCCCGCCGTGCAGCGGGCCCGACAGAGCCCCTATCCCCGCTGCCAGCGAGGCGTACATGTCCGCACCAGTGGACGCAACGACGCGTGATGTGAAGGTGGATGCGTTGAAGGTGTGCTCGGCATGCAGTATCATTGAAACGTCCATGAACCGGGCGGCCTCCTCGGCCGGCCTGCGGCCCCTGATCATGTAGAGGAAGTTCGCGGCAAGGGGCAGAGAGTCGTCTGGCTCGACCGGCCCCTGGTTGTTCTTCAGGCGCTTCCACGCCGCGATGATTGTGGGCATGAGCGCGATGGCCCGGATGGCCTTTCTCTGATTCGCCTCCATCGATTCGTCGTAGATGTCCGGATCATATCCTGCCAGCAAGGAGACGCCGGACTGCAGGATGGCCATTGGGGGGGTGTTCAACGGCAGCATGTCCAGAGAGGCGATGAAGGCGCTGGGGAGCCGCCGGTGGGCGACCAGGTCCTGGGAGAAGGCCGACAGCTGGTCCGCAGTGGGCAATGAACCGTGTATGAGCAGGTAGGCCACCTCTTCGAAGGTGGAATTGGTGGCGAGGTCCTCAATATCATAACCGCGATATGCCAGCTTGCCCTCCTCCCCGTCGACCATGCTGATATGGGTGGTGGCGGCAACTATTCCCCTGAGACCTATGTTCTCGGTCGTCACCATCTTTGACACCTGTGCTCTGAAGTGTTTAACTTAATTGCGATATTATATAGAAATTTAGCCCCAGGAACGCCGTTCCGAACGCCTGTTGAGGACTGGTTTTTCTATCAAATTAGACAGTTGATACAGTTGCGCGGCCGGTCATAGACAGACCTCTAGGACACTATGCTCTCGAGTATCAGGGGCTCCGACACCGCCCTGTCGTCCTTGGTCAGGGTGATGAGGAAGATGTAGTGTCCGACCTGGTGAAAGGTCAGTTCCCCGCTCCCAGATGGTTCCCAGGTGCCATCTGCCCAAGCGGCCCGGGTGCCGCCCTGGGTAAGCTCCTTGGTCGTTGGAGTGGTCACCGCGCTGCCTTCCAGCCTGACACCGTTCGCGGGGTCCCAGACCACATGCAGAGGGCTTCCCACCCCCCAGCTCCAGGTCGAATCGACCGAGGTGTTGACCAGGTCCGCGGGGTCCAGTGTCGGATCTCCAGTGTTGTACTTCGCCAGATCGATGTCGGAGGTCATATGGTCCGGATTGATAACGGCGATGGTCCAACCATATCTCGCCGGATAGCTCTCGGTGTCCTTCCAGAGAGCTGTGGTGCGAGCACCGATATTGAACGTCGTAGAGGTGCTGTTAAACACATATATCGACCATTTCCCGGAGAACTCCTCGTCAAGTGCCGGGCGTTCGAACAGGTACGGAACGGAGCCCTCTATGGTGACGTTCATCTTCACAGGAGGGGCAAGGCTTGCTCCGGTGATCGCCTCGCTTGCGCTAACGCTCACCTCATATGTGCCGGGGGCCCTGATGATCACCATGATGAGCACGGTCGCTTCATCATCGATCTCGAAATGGATTTTTCCGGATCGGACCAGCAACCCCCCGGACCCGTCCGGGACATCGATGGGGTGCCTGGAGGTCAGCGGCCTCCCTGGCTCATATGTGCTGGCCTCGACCTCCTTGGGCCCGATCCCGCTGATGGTCAGCATCTCCGTGGCGCTTACATTGCTTTTAGCTTCTGGACCAATTGAGTCCCTGAGCTGAAGGAAGAACGGGCGATCGGCGACCAACGAGCTGCCGCTCAGGTCGGTGCGGAGGGTCATCACCTGCCGGATGGTCCCTGCGCTGGTTGCCTTAGTATCATTGTCAGAGATATTGCCGTCCGGGGACCCTCCCTGTGCAGGAGGCAGGTCCCGGCCTCCTGGAAGGTAGAGGGAGGCGGTCACC
>JAKIXL010000116.1 GCA_022709105.1 Thermoplasmatota archaeon
CATTCCTTGGCGGCGTCCTCTATGAGTATCTGCACGTCCCGCGCGTCTATCCCTTCTCTTAACAAACGCGCAACGACCTCGGCGGAATCGTCGATAGTGCGGTCCACCGCCGCCATCCGGCCGATGTCCGAACTGCGGCCGCCGCACATCACGCCGACCACTGGATTCTTGATGAGCGGCGACAACGTCCGCACCGAAAGCCGGGCCAGCTCTATCTTCTCCTCAACGGTCCATCCTTCATCGATGCCTACGGGGGAGAAGAGGAACATCCTTCCGCCCACCGGCTCCAGGAAGGCCGCGCGCAGCACCTTGTCGACGCCGAACACCGACCGTACGGCGGCCATCGCCTCGTTGGAACCGAGGTCGCCCCGGACCGCGGCATCGATCATCCCTGAGCGAAGGTCCTCCGCAAGCCGGAGAGGGTCGCGATAGACGGACACGCTCCCATACCCTTTGGCGCTCGCCTCCTCGCTGCTCTCGACGGCCTTGCGTTCGTCGGTCCCCGCGCCGATCCCTATCCGCATCCTGCTGGACCTGGCGCGGGAGAGCACGAGGTCAGATGTCATCATCGGCCGGTCATCGCCACGGCCAAATTAATATTTCACGCTGGTCTTGAACGACCTTGAGCAGCCTTTGATGGGCGCTCGTTCCTAGTCCGTGGTCATGGAGGCGGCGGGCATGGCCGCGAGGTTCGTCGGCGTTACTATGGGCGCTCCTCTTCGTCCGGAGGCCGGTGCCGTGGATTGGTTCCCTGTCGTGGGACGTGAGAGATGGGTGGTCCAACCGTTCCTGACGGCCGGAAAGGGCCTGTCATCCCAATATCATGTCCATTCGGTACTCGGACCACTGCCTCTCCCCAAGAACTATCTCCATCTCTGGAGGTGTCAAGATGGGCTTCTTGTATCTCAAGTTATCATCGATGGCGACGCGGGGGCATGCCGTAGACACATAGGCGTCGGCCCGATAGGGCAGCAAGCGGTCGGGATGGAGTTCCTCCAGGAGCACTATCTCCGCGCTCCTTCCATGCGCCTCGGCCTTTCGCTTCAGTTCCTGTGCCAATCCCATCCTCATCTGCCCCGCCTTGGTTGACACAAGCACCAGGAAACGCCTCGCTTCCGCCGCCCGGGCGATCGCGGCGAACCTCTGCCGCATGATCTTGTCCTTCAGCTCTCCAATCTCCCGGACCTCGTTCATAAGCGGATCGATGATGAGGACCGGCAGGTCGAACTCGATGGCCACGCTGAGCGGATGGAAATCGCCGCTCCCGACATACAGTAACTGGTCCACACGGTCAGCTATCGAGGTCACTGAGGTTATGTTACAGCCGAGGACCTGCCCCTCGAACCTGATGCGCGGGTCTCCCCTGCCGATGAGAGCCTCCTTCCCATGAGACCCTAGCCACTCTTTGACGCGGGAGAGCGTTCGGACATGCTGCACCGTGGTCAGAAGGCCGATGCGGTCCTTGAGCTTCGGAAGAGCCTGTTCCAGCAGTCCTTCGATGGCGACGTCCATGAAGATCTCGACGAAAAGCACGCGGTCATCGCAGGTCATCGAAGGGATGTCAGCATGGCCAAACTGCACCAGGGCATCCGCAAACTCGCGGAAGCGGACGGCGTAATCGCAGGCCCCATAGCATGGGTCTCCGATGATGAGGCACGAGGCGCCGGTCCTTGCCTCGATCTCGTGGGAGACATCCTGAGCGTGAGTCTTCAGGCCTTCAGGCATCTGGACGGCGACCGTGCGGGCGCCGACCTTATCTATCCAGGCGGCGACCTCCTCCAGTCTGAAGTCGTACATGATGCCCCTGCTGAAAAATAA
The DNA here is from genome assembly GCA_022709105.1 of Thermoplasmatota archaeon. Classification (GTDB taxonomy): domain Archaea; phylum Thermoplasmatota; class Thermoplasmata; order Methanomassiliicoccales; family Methanomassiliicoccaceae; genus UBA6. The sequence goes on from JAKIXL010000116.1 coordinate 1,819, forward strand.
GGAAAAGATGGTGTGGAAGGGGTTTACGCCACCAGTTCGGCGCCCTTCTCGATGTCGATATAGCAGGGCGAAGGCAGCTTCATGGACGCCTTCCACAAGGCCTCCTTGGCCACTTTGAACGCCTGCTGAGTGACCCTGATGGTCATGACAACGTCGCCGGACTGCATCCTGGCTGCGGTGCCGACGGCCTTACCGAAGGCGGCCCTCATCCCGCCGGACACACGGTCCGCCCCGGCGCCGGTGGCCATCTTGTGCTCGCGGAGCACGATGTGCGGATAGGGTCTGATCTTAAGGTGATAGGATGCCGAAGTGGTCCCTTTGCTGAGAGCACGATTGGCCGCGATACGGGCCGCCTCAAGAGAGGTGTGTCTGACTTGGCAGGGCTCTTTGAACTTGAGGTTCATGGTGATGGGGAAGTCCCCATTGATGGTGCCAAGGTCGAAGGTGACGATACGCGGTGCGGGCACTCCGCCCATGTACTCCCTGCGGGTATAGGCCTGGCCCCTGATCTGGCGGTACATTCTTCCGGGCTTGCGTGACATAAAGGCTCACCTGTGAGATTACGATTTGAAGGTTGGGTTCATTATTGTTTTTGTATTTATAACTGGTGGCCCGCCCCGGACCACCAGCATAAAAAAAGAAAGACCGCCGATCAATTCTTTGTGATCACTGGCTTGTCGCTGATGAGGGACATGTCCTCGACCTTGCCGTCGATCAGCTCCAGTTTCACCCTTACCTCGCCCCTCTCCATGAAAATGGATGCCTTGCGAAGCATGGACTGGTACATCGCGATCCTTTTGCCTGAGGCGGACATCTTCATGTCAGCGCACCTTAGAAGACCAAGGTTCTCGAGCATCCTGATCCGATTATAGCAAGCGGATATCGGGATCCCCAGGTTCTCGCTCATGTCCGAGGCGGTCCTCGGCCTATCTATCGACCACACCAGAATACGCGCTGCGTATTCGTCGTTCATCACACCTGAAGCTGTGAGTGCATCCATTTCCATCCCTGGACGGCGAATCACTATCTAATGATATAATTCATTGCATTGTTCCGGTCGTGATTCTTGTAATATAGAACGAGTTATCGGGCGATACAAGGATGAACACCTCCGACTATATGTCCTTAATGACAGAGGCCGAAGGATGCGATGATGAGGTCCGGGCGGAGATAAGGAGAAGGCTTGAGAGGATCGTCGAGGTCTTCGGGGAGGTCCCCTTGGTATCAAGGACTCTGGCGGATTGTCCAGGCATATTCATACCGTTCAGCGATCTGTCTAAAAGACTGCTCCTGGAGCCGGAGCATCTGAGCGCCAAAGAGATGGAGATCGCTGCGGTCGCTGCGGGGGTGGCACTGGGGAGCGAGCATTGCCTTAATATCCATATTCCGCAGGCCTTGAGGTCGGGAGCTACCTTGGAAGAGCTCGTGGAGGTCATCATGGTCGCCTCCTTCATGTCGATGACCAAGGGGCAGTCCATTGCCTTCAGGAAGCTTGCAGAGCACAGATAGGGCCGAGAACAGCGCGGCCGGGCGAGGTTATTTTTACCTCTTGCTCGAAGACTGAACCGATGGGACCGGTGGAGATCCAACGGATGATCAGGTCGAGAGTGGCCATGCTCACCAACGCCAATCCTGACCTATCGATCGAGGACGACGTGATCGAAGGCGATTGGGGCCTGCTGACCCTCAAGGAACGAGGGCATCTGGTAGGCTTCGAGTTCCTGGAGACCGAGGATAGTTGGAGGCGCCCGGATGCGGTCATCCAGTACTTCGAGGCTTCCGACGACGGCTACTATGTTGGAGTGATCGTGCCGGAGGAGTGGTATGATGAGGTGACCGAACGCATCTATACTATGGGAGAGCTGCCCGTTGTGGTCCTTACCTATGAGGGGCTGGGAGTGGCACCTCTGCGGTTGGGTTGAGAACCTCGCATCGCAAGAGCGGAGGCATAACGGCCAGATTGACGATATATGATCGTCCTGCGGCGCTTGTTCCGACGATTGGCGGACCATTGATTGGTCCAGCCCTTGGACGCTCTTCCGCACGGGCGAAACCTATTTGATGGCCATCCTCTCTCCTGCCCTGACGGCAAGGTCGGCAGATGGTAAGGAACAGGATAACCAACAAGGAGGCGAGGGGCATAGCCCGTCGCCGGATGGCCCGGCTCATGGACCTTGCCGCGGTAGAGGCCAAGGAAGGAAGGCTGGAATGGAGCCGCCGATATGTTCGCTTGGCCATCTCCATCGGCAAGCGGACCAACACCCGCATGCTGAAGGAGCGATCATACTGCAAGGGGTGCATGGTCGCCCTCGTTCCCGGCCACAATTGCCGTGTTCGGCTGCGATCGTGCCGGATTAGCATCCACTGCCTAGTCTGCGGCCATGTCAGGCGATTGCCCTATCTGAGGGAGAAGAGAGGTGCGAAGCATGCCGGTGAAGAAGACGAAGAAGGAATTGGTTCGGATGGGGTCGGAGATCGATCCCACAGTGCACGTGGGAAAGGAAGGCCTGACCGAGGGGATCGTGCAAGAAGTGAAGGCGCAACTGAAGAGGTCCAAGCTTATCAAGGTCAAGGTCCTTCCCGCGGCGGGACAGGACAAGGACGAGGTGGCTGAGGAGCTGGCGGCCAGGACCGGGGCCAAGGTCGTGGAGACGCGTGGTTTCACCGTGCTGCTCAGTGAGGCAAGTCTTTTTGATGAGAAAGCGCATTGATGCCCCGAAGATGACTGGACATGCTTGATATCGACCTTATCCGCAATGACCCGGACAGGGTGCGCGCATCCTTGAGGGACCGCAATTATCCGGAGCAGCTGTTGGACGAATTTCTGCGCATCGACGGGGAGTGGCGGAAGCTCATAGATGAAGGGAACCATCTCAAGTACGAAAGGAAACGGGCCTCCGAGACCGTGCCCAAGTTAAAGGGCGAGGAGAAGCAGAAGGTTATCGGAGGGATGCGCCGGATCTCCGACAGGATCAAGCATATCGATACCATGGTCCATGAGCTGGAGGAAGCTAGAACGGAGATCGTTCTTAATTTCCCCAACCTCCCGGACGCCTCGGTGCCGAAGGGGAAGGACCCGGCCGATAATGTGGTCGTGAGGACGTTCGGCGCTCCGCGGCCCTTCGACTTCGTTCCGAAGAAGCACTACGAGCTCGGAGAGGACCTGGACATAATCGACTTCGTGCGCGGGGCCAAGGTCACGGGAAGCGGGTTCTTCGTGCTC
>JAKIXL010000117.1 GCA_022709105.1 Thermoplasmatota archaeon
TGAGAAAGGCCAAGGTCTATTTTTCAACAGATTCCTTGAAAGAGCTAGCGGAAGGGGTGCGGCAGGTGGGGGCACAGCTTATATATGACATCGAAGCGCCCGGCGTGAAGGCGGGGGCCCCGGTGACCGTGGCCGCCCGGACCGAGCGTCCAGACATACGGATGCTGGTCCTCGAAGTGCTTAAAGAGCGGGGAGAGGTCACCGGAGAGGAGATCGCGAGAGCCCTGGCCGGTGTGGGCGAGAGGGACCTTGACATAGCGATAGACAGCTTGCTGGGGTCTGGGCTCATGTACGAGGTCTCGGACGGGCGGTACAGAGCAGCATGAGCACGCGGTCCAGGTCATAAACTCCACCCTTGCTGATCCTCTTTGCAGATTCCTCATAGCTTACCTTAGTGTAGTCCTCCCTGAACACAGGGCCCTTGCCGTCAGAGTAGGCGTTCCGGTCGAAGGTCGTCTGGAAGGTGTAATAATAATCTGCCAAATGTGCTCCCGTTCCGTCATCGGTAAAGTCCACGAACCGATTGGGCCGGAAGACCAAGAAGTCCCGGTTGACAACATCGATCGTAACGTTCTCCCCGCCGCCGGATGATAGGGGTATGTACGCCTGCAGCCATCCGTGCCCGCCCCATCGGTCATCGGCGCTGACATACAGGGCGCCCATCTGTAACCAGGCCGGTATCCCCGCGGCACGTGCAAGAGAGCAGAATAGGATCGATTGGTCGTCGCAGTCCCCTTTCCTGGTTTGAAGGGTCTCCAATGCTGACTGGGGCTCTCCTTCCGACACGTCCGATGAGTACTCCACGTTCGCGACCATCCAATCATAGATATCCTTGAGCGCCTGATACACGTTGGTCTCGTTCCCCACGATGCTCTCTGACATCGCCGCTATAGATGGCGAGGTCATGTCGATCTTGAAGCTCTCGGTGGAGGATTGACCGCTGGAGATGTTCCACTCATCGTGAAGGTATCGTTCCTTGAGCGAAGAGGGTATGTCGCCCTTGCCCAAAGACGAGGCCCGGTCTATGTTCCAGATGTGCGTGTACACCGTCACCTCGTAGGTGACCTTGTAGGTCATGCTGTCATTGCCGGCAATGGCGGACCCGTTCCACCCTGCCCATCTTTGGCCGTAACGTGGCTCGCGGAAGGAGGGCTGGGGAGAATATGACACAGATCTCACGTCCTGGATAAGGTACCCGTTCTGAGAGATGGACGCTGGTTCGCATATGTCGAGGTCATAGCTTATTATCTCGCCGCCGTTGGCCTCCACCGTCAATGACCTTTCCAATGAGAATGTCGCGCTCTCCGGGTAGCGGGGAGTGAAGGGCGAGTTGACCAGTTCCACTAGGAACGTTTGCACTGCGGGGGTCAGCAATAGCAGGACTATGATTATCGTCGCTAAGGCGGCCGCCCCGGCTCTGACGGCCTTACGCTTCTTCTTGTTCCTTTCCACGCTAAATGAACACGGGACCAGGTACCTTCAATCTTTCGTCTTGGGTACCTTCCTCGCTTTCCTAGGCTTGCTATCGGTCAGCTTTGCAAGCGCCTCTTTGACATATCGAGGCAGCATGCGATAATGAACATAATGATAATAGATGGCCATGAAAGCGAAGGCCGTCATGAACAGCGCAATGGCCAGCGTACCGCTGTCGACAAATGATGCGCTCGATGGCGCGAGCATGAGGACATATGCCAAGTGCACCACCACGGCCTGTGCGAAGAAGGGCCAGGGGGTCCCCCGTGCCACGCCCATGCCGATGGTCGTGCCAGTGGATATCTGGAGCATGGCCAGCATGATCGAGTAGACCACCATCACCGAGATGGCCAAGGGATCGAACCCGGCCATTGCCAGCGCCCGGTTCACAACACCGTAGGCCAGAGCTGTGGCCATCCCCGCGCTCAGCCCGAAGGCATAGAACGGCGTGTCCGCCCTCCTCTGGAACCTTGGCAGGTTGATTATCATGAGCTTGGTCGCTTCCTCCAGAATAAAGCCGATCAAGGCATATTCCAGCGCCAGGAACAGGGAAACGGCATAGAGAACGGCGCCGATGACGATGCCTGCGGTGAACATGCCGAAGAGCTTGGGATCGCTGAAGTACGGGCGCTCCACCTTAGGATAGGTATACCTCTGCAGGGTCCAGAGCATAAGGGCAAGGGACGGCGCGAAGCCGATCGCGGCGGCCACGAACGAGGCGTATTCCATCTGGCCGAGAGGACCGATTATCACTATTTAAATTGACTGTTTAGCTGACGAGCTTGTCGTAATAGTGCGCCACAACGCAGGCCTGGGCACATCTTCCGCATTGATTGCAGCGGTCCTCGTTGACCAGGAGGCCGCGGTCAAGGCGGATCGCCTTGGCCCGGCAGTTGCGTACGCAGATGCCGCACTCGGTGCACAGCTGCGCCCGGAGCAGGGCTTTCGCCCCTGCCTCGAACATGGCGTGCGCCTTCTCCGGGGTGGGGCCGGTGGCGACCAATTGCCCTCCTCCGAAGACCTTCAGGGTACTGTCCTTCGTCTTTACCAAGGCGATCTCATAGTCGTTCGAGTACTTCACCTGACCCACCGTCTTCAAGGCCTCCGCGACCATGGAGAAGTCGCGCTTTCGAGGCACGGACAATACCCCCTCGGCCGAATAACCGCCGGTCAGGCAGGGGGATACGCCCTTCACCCACTTCAGGTCCAAGCGATCGGCACGGACCTCAGGCAGTCGGAGGCGCACCTCGTCGGCAAGCTGCCGCATCTTGCGAGGAAATATTTTCCATCGCCAAAAACCATACCTGATGTACTCTTCCCCGCCGCCGGCCTTCCTGGACCATGCCTTCAGGCGCTCCTCCCAATCCCGATGGAGGTCGGGGTGTATCTTAGAGGTGTTGCGCCATTCGCTCTCTAGACAGGAAGGGCAAAGGTAGCAGCCTATCCGCTCATAATCCATCTCATAGAGGGGATTGTATTCTATGTTCCTCCACCAAATGTAGCCCCAGACATCGACCGCCCTCCACTCTCGGATGGGATTGAGGATAACTTGGTTCGGCACGAAAGGGTTCTTCTCAACGAAGGATATGTTGGAGCGGGCAAAGGACTCGTAGGCTCGGTTCCCCTCGATGGTCAGCGTTCCATCGGGAAAGTTTTTTTCGATGAGTTCGGTCAGAGGTGCTAGTTTGCAGACCTTGCAGCACCATCGGAAATCCTTTGCCGGAGGTCCAAAGGAACCGACCTGCTGCCAGAAAGCGTCCCCCGCGTCAGCTATCAGAAGCTGTTCCCGGTTCTTCTTGGCGAAGTCGCGCACATACTTGACGGTCTCCGGGAACTCCAGGCCGGTATTCACGAAAATGAGGGTGAGCCCGTCCACCGCCCTGCTCGCCAATCCGTAGCATGCCAGCGAGTCCTTTCCCCCGCTGAACGACAGCGTGATGGGCAGCTTGTTGTTGCCAGCATAGGAACGTATATCGGAGACCGCTCTGGATTCCAGGGACCGGAAGTGCTTTTCGTTGACGTTGACGAACCCGGTCCATGAGGAGCGACGTTTGGAGACCTCCAGGGCTCCCTTGCCTACGTCCCGGATCCCTATCGCCCTCTCGGCGGTGGGCGCCTCATCGCTGGATGCTTTGGCCACAGCACTGCACACAAGGCTGCCTGCTATGACGATCAAAGGGTCCCCGGGATTGAAATCGCCCTTGATCTCCTTGATCATTGTGCCGGGGATGGTCTTCCCCTTCAGATGGCCTGTGTCGCGCCCCATTACCACCACCCCCTTCTTGGCGATGGGGTACAGCATGCGGGCCCCGCCCAGGCGCAGATCGAGCTGGAAACCGCAGGACCTAAGATCGTATCGGAGAACGCCGATGACCGTTCCCTGGTACACTATCTCATCGGTACGGTCCTCGCCGGCCACCTTGTTGAGGAAAACGGTCCGGTTCCGGAGGAACTCGGAGGTACCGAAATGCCGATCGAAAAGGCTCGCGACCACGGTGTTGCTCTCTCCCATGCACGGCCGTATGTCACCGGGCTTGGAAACCTCGAAGTAACGGCCGGGAGATGAGCAGATGTCGCAGTTCGGACCAAGGATGAGCGTCCCGCAGTTATCGCACCATCTCAGGCCGACCTTGCCATGCTCGAAGTGAGGCATCCGATTAAAATGCGCTTGATATTTCAAGCTATCTGCTTTTCATCGCATGCGGCAGCGGGGCGAGGAGGACCGCGTTCCGGATGCGATCATGCCGATAATCGCCGGCCATGCCGCCTTCGCTCCCTTGAGGAACATGGTCCGGCCGCCGTCGAGGCATCGGCCTCCGTGAAAGACTATCGCCTTAGTGCCCGGACCGCTCAAAATCTCGGCCGCAAAGGCTCGCTGGAGGGGGGGATCGTTGTTGTTGATGTTGCCTGATCATCACTACGGGCCTTAAGGACCTGCTCCGACCTTATTATGGGCCCCATTGCCGGTCCTGCTGGTCAGGTGCCCGCCCATCGCCTCTTTTTCTAGACCAATGTCTGATCCGTTATATGTGTCCGGGGGCGGAAACCTCATTCGGATGGGGTCAATGGGAGGCCAAATTATATGAGGGGCCTAGGTCGTGAGCAGAGCAAGATGTACGACCAGAACACCATCCATATCCCAGCATGGTATGGGCAGATAAGGTTCGGCAAGGTCGAGGTCCGCAATATCATGTTGGCAGTCGGGGCCTTGACCCTTGCCTTCACCCTTTCCATGGCCCTCCATTCGTCCATTCCAGGACTGTCCACGATAGAGTTCTTCCTCTATGCCCTGGGCACCTCGTTCATCGCCGTGGTAACCGGGTTCATGCTCCATGAGATAGCGCATAAGGTCGTGGCGCAGCGCAACGGGGCGTGGGCGGAATTTCGCGCCTACCCTGTCGGATTGGTCATCGCCATCGTCAGTGCGATGATGGGGTTCCTCCTGGCAGCGCCTGGAGCGGTGTATATCCAGGGAGCCGTGAGCAGGAGACAGAACGGTCTCATCAGCATCGCCGGGCCGCTGAC
>JAKIXL010000118.1 GCA_022709105.1 Thermoplasmatota archaeon
GCGGGAAATGGCATCTCGAAGCTTTTGGAGGGAGATGCCTACGACCACCTCGTTCCCAGGCATCCACCCACTGGTCCGCAGATCGCGCCAGGGATGCTGGTCCATCCCTTCAACGACGCCCCTCATGCTCTCTACCCTCCTTACCAGTCTGAGCCTGTCGTCAAGGTCCGAGAGGCCAACGCTCATCACGTCTGGAACTTGGACCGGTAGGTCTGGCATACCCTCTAGGGCCGCCAGACGGCCGTAGACGTAATATGCCGACCGTTCCATCCTCCCTCGCGGTCTGTGAAGGGCGTCCACATATCCGTTCAGCTCTTCCCGGGTCCGCTCCAAGCGTTGAAGGTCGTCGGAGGGGGCCGTCTCGACAGGAAGGGGCATCATGCTCCTGCGCAGCTCGTCCATCACAGCCGATTTGCTGACCTTGCGGCTATGTATCTCCAGGCAATAATCCCCGAGTCCTTTCTCGTCTAGGCGTTTCTTCACGACCTCAAGGGCTGCCATTTTCTCAGAGACGAACAACACCGTGCGGTCTGCGGCCAAAGCCTCAGCGATGATGTTGGTGATGGTCTGGCTCTTTCCAGTGCCCGGAGGGCCCTGGAGCACGAAGCTGATGCCCCTCTTGGACATCTCGACGGCCTCCTGCTGGCTGGAGTCTGCGTCCAACACTTGGAAGGTGTCAGATGGTCGGACCGCAGCGTCGAGGGTATCGGCCGTGGGATGCTCGGGCACCATGGGCAGCAGGGAATGGTCCCCGGCAAGGGCGTTGATGAAGGGATGCGCGGCAAGCCGGGGCCTCTGGTCCTCGAGCTCTCGATACATGCTGAGCTTGGAGAAAGAGAACAGGCCAAGATATGCATCCGCGTCGACCTTCCAACGGGGCATCTCCGACAGTGCGCCTCTGACCTGGAGAAGATAGTCTTCCAGGTCCATGGGTTCCTCCGGCCACTCGGGAAGGGACAGCCAATATTCCGTGCTGAGCTTGAACATGAGATTGGGGTTGACAGTGATATCGTCGCCGGAGGCGCGTACCTTGAACGGGCGCGCAGGGCCCTCCTTCAGAAGTTCCACCGGTACCATGACCAGCGGGGACAACAGCTCCTCGGAGCTCTTCGGCGTCTCATACCATCGCACCATCCCGAAGGCCATAAAAAGGATGTTGGCCCCCTGCTCCTGGAGGTGTGCTCGGGCCCTTAGCCTCATCCTTCTGAGGTCGTCCGTGAGCCCACGAGGGCCGTATGCCGGCAGGACCTCGCCAGCGTTCATGATGATGCTATCCGCAGGCTGAGCGCCATCCTCCTCTGACAGCTCCCTCACCGTCAGCATGCGTTCGTCCCTGACAAGGAGATCGAAGATGGCCCGGGCGTCAGGTCGGACCATCCGTACCGCGGACCGCGGCCTGAAGTTCAGCATGCGGTTGCGGAAGGTCATATCCAGCAGGTTCTGCCGCCAGTGCTCGAGCTTTCTGTCAAATGAGGAGGATGAAGACATATGGGGTTCCCCGGTCAAGTATCGCTTCGAGGGAAAAAGGTATGGTCAAGGGGTTTGCGGCATTTGGCGGGGGCCATCATGGACAGGCCTGCTCGGCGACGGGGACCTCATCGTTCTTAGGCTGTCCGGCCTTAGTGTCCTGCGCCTCGATCTCATCTTCGGAGACCACCGTATCCTTATCGCTGAGAACGTCCACCGCATGTTCCACCCTGCTCCTTATCGCAGGCGTAGGGCGCTTGTAGCCGAGCAAAGCCGACACTCCGCTCACCAGCTCGCGAAGGTCGATCGGACGGTCATTAGGGACCAAGGACAACACCATAGCTTCCATTTCCATGTCGCAAACATGATCGACGCTTCGCCGGAAATCCTCGCACATACGGGGAGCGACATCGACCTTGTCCACGGGCCATAGGAACTCGCCCTCCACCCGTACCTTAGAGTACCTTTCCAGAGCCGCGGTCGCTTGCTTCATGGCCTTTTCCATGTTGCCCGGGCGTTTTCCGGTGGATGCGGCAACCAGGTCCCTGATGCGATCCTTGACCACCGAAATATGCACAGGGCCTTCGATAAGGACCACGGCCTCCATGGCCTCCATGAGCGTCCTCGATGGATCGCTGCGATAGGATGAAACCAGCGAGCGGTGGCCCACCAGGTCGGTCCTCACGTATCTTGGCCGCAGTTCCCGCTCCTCCTGGGACGGGACCTCAGGACGTGAGACCGCGCCTTCTTCGTCCGTGCACGCGGTCCTTTCCTCATCGACCCCCTTGGGAACTTCCACGGGCAAGGCCATGGGCACAAGGGGTTCCATGACGGACGTAGGTAGGGCTGGGGGCGAGATCGTGCTCCATGCCGCCCCTCCCTCCGCTTTCGCCGTTGACAGGATCGGAACGGCTGCGGGGTCCGCCTCTTCCGGTCCAGCGCTCAAGGTCACCATCTCGGCCAAACCGGCATCGCCGGACATCCCTGAGAAGGTAGCCGTCAGAACAGCCTTCGGGCCCGATCCCTGCTCCCTGAGCGCCCTCTCTGCCGCAACGGCCCGGGCTCGGTCGAGCGCTTCCAGGATACGCTCTCCCTCGCGGTCCCTGTCCCGTATCCATTCTTGGGACCAGACCCGGTGCAGGCTCCATCCCAGACCGGTGAGCACCTCCTGTCTAAGTCGTTCCCGGTCCCGGGCATTGCCTGCCCTTGCATATGACGGGCCGTCGGCAATGATGCCCAGAACGTAGTTGCCGGGACGGTTGCGGTCGGCGACAGCCAGATCGATCCGGGCTAGAGAGCGGCCTACCCTCTCCACCACCACCAATCCTCTGGATTCCAACCAAGCCCGGACCTCCTTCAACAGATGGTCCCCTTCCTCCTCGCTTACCGCCTGACGAGCAGCGGCCCCCTGACCCATGGCATAGGCCATATACTCCCTAAGGGCCTCCGCTCCGGGAGTGGTGCCTTCAACGTCCTCAGGGAGTATGGACGCCACCAGCTTCACATGCATCCTCGCTCTCGTTATTGCAACGTTCAGCCGGCGCTCTCCGCCCGCCTTGTTCAGGGGTCCGAAGTTCTGGTGCATGCGGCCCTGAGCGTCGCGGCCGTAACCGACGGAGAAGATCATGACGTCCCGCTCGTCCCCCTGCACGTTCTCGAGGTTCTTGACGAAGAACTCCTGCGCGTCGCCTTCCGCGAAAAATCTCTCGAACTCAGGCCTCTGGCGACGTAGAGTGTCCAGCTGATCGATGATGGCCATCTGTTGGGCCTCGCTGAACGCTATGACGCCCAAAGAACGTTCAGGTGTGGCGGAGAAGTGATCGAACACCAGTTCAGCCACCTTTCTCGCCTCGACCACGTTGGTCCTGGTCCCGGAGCGGTCATATATGCCATCCTGGACCCTGGTGAAGGATACTCCCCATTCCCCCTCCTCCCGGCCGGACGAAGGGAATGTGAACAATCTTCCCCCGTAGAACCGGCGGTTGGAGAAGGCGATCAACGATTCGTGCCTGGAGCGGTAGTGCCACAGTAGCATGTGCTGCGGCATCGCAGATGAACACTCGTCGAGGATGCTCTCCAGGTCAGGGACGTCCTCCTCCTCATCGGTGACCTCCCGGAAGAAGTCGGTGGGTGGCAGCTGCTTGCCGTCCCCGACCACAATGACCTGCTTGGCCCGCATGATCGAGCCGATAGCGTCCTCTGGCCTCACCTGCGAGGCCTCGTCGAAGATCACAAGGTCGAACCCCAGGGCCTCTGGGTCAAGATATTGGCTAACAGATATGGGGCTCATCAGCAAGCAGGGCTTGAGGGCCTGTATGATGCCGGGGCATTCCCGAAAGAGCTGTCGGATCTGCTTGAACCTCTTCTTCTTCGCCGTTTCATGGCGCAGTGATGCAAGCTCCTCGGATATCGGGCCTTGAGGTCTCAGCGCCTGCTCCCTCCTGACATTCAGCAGGTTCCTCAATCGCCTTTGGGCGATCTCCATCTGCCTTTCGTCCAAGCGTCTGAACAGGGCCACGGCGCGGGCATGCTCATCACCGTTGAACCCCTTGAGCACCGGATCATCGTGATATGCTTGGTCCAACCATGCCTTGAAGGCCCTCTTTTCGTACGCTCCGGCCAGGTCGGCCGGAGGAAGAGCTCCCCTGCGCCCGAGGTCGATGATCTCGCCCAACCCGTTCTCCCGACAGCTCCGGGCGAGGGCCGAGACCTCGATCCATTCCTTCATGGAAGGGGCCGCCGCTAGGTGGTCGGCCGCCCATTGGTCAAGGCGCTCGAACGGCATGGTCCGCAACTCTTCCGGAGGTCCGAGCATGAAGTTATTCCCCAACCACTCCAAGGAGCCTTCTAGTTCGCCCAGCTCCGCCTCCGCGCCCTCAACCGCCAGACGCAGGTCCCGCACCCTGCCGCCTCTGTCGCTGAGCATGGCGATGAGCTGAGGGGCCAGAGGATGGCCCGCGGCGCCGATGAACTCAGAGGTCCATCGCAGGCTGGCGGCCACCTCGTCCCAATCGGTCATCTTTCCCCTGAACCTTGGTCCGATCTCTGCGCCTATGGCCCCTTCGGTCTCGACCACGCGTCTCTCCAGTTCCCTGAGGGTCACCAGTCTGCGAAGGTCGGCGGCCGCGTCAGCGTATCTAAGCTTCCCGGCGGTCCTCCCGCAGCGACGCGATGTCCTTTCCATACTCGCCACTGAGCACGCGGAGCGGGGTTCTATAGCGGCTTTCGAACCGGGCCGAAATGCTTTCCGCTTCGAGGGTGATCACATCGCCATTGTAGTTATCCTCTGACCACTTTCGATAAAAAGCCAGCTTGGAGCGCATCTCCTCAAGTTGGCTGATATCGCTTAGAAGCCTCTCCGGTCGCCCGGCGGATATCCACGAGACCTCGGGAAAAGGGGTCCTGGATGCTTGTCCGAGGAGGCCGATGAATGTCCTGGTATCATCCAGATTGCTTGGTCCGTTCATTCCGGTCATAGCTGAGATCTTTGCACAGCTTTCAGATAGGCGGGAAA
>JAKIXL010000119.1:0-4707 GCA_022709105.1 Thermoplasmatota archaeon
CTCTCTCTGGCCAGCCTCGCGGTCATGACCTTTCCCTCGATGCCGCGGCTCCCGAACCCGCCCGGTATCAGAATGCCATTGCATCCCGCCAGCTGCTGGGTTATGCCGTCCTTCTCTACCTTCTCAGAGTCGAAGAACCGGCATTCGACCTTGGTGCCCAGCTCCGCCCCTGCGTGATGGAACGCCTCGATATGGGATAGGTAGCTATCGGCTAGATTGGTATACTTGCCGACTATGGCCACCCTGACCGTGTTGGATGGATACAGGATCCGGTCCAGGAACTCCCTCCAGGCATTCAGGTCCTTGTTCGGGGCATCGATGCTGAGCCTCTTGAGGATATAGTCAGTGAGGCCCTGCTCCTCCAGGACAATAGGGACCTCGTAGATGGATTCGGCGTCCGGCGTGGAGACCACCGCCTCCAGCGGAACATCGCAGAACAAGGATATCTTGCGCTTTATCGAGTATTCCAACGGCTCACTGGCCCTAGCCACGATGATGTCCGGTTGGATGCCGATGGCCCTTAGCTCCTTCACCGAGTGCTGGGTGGGCTTTGTCTTCTGCTCACCAACCGTTCCCAGCCTGGGAACCAAGGTCGTATGAACGAAGATGCAGTTCTGTCCCCTGCCCATCTCGGTGTTCATCTGGCGGACCGCTTCGAGAAAGGGCATGGACTCGATATCGCCGACCGTTCCCCCAAGCTCGACGATACACACGTCTGCCCCGGAGCCCTCGGCCACGGTCATGATGCGCCGCTTTATCTCATTGGTTATGTGAGGAATGATCTGGACGGTCTTACCGAGATATTCGCCGGCCCTCTCCTTCTCGATGACCGCCCGATACACCTTCCCGGTAGTGATGTTATGATCGCTTTCCAAGCTAATATCGAGGAACCTCTCATAATTGCCTAGATCAAGGTCGACCTCGCCCCCATCATCGAGCACGTACACTTCTCCGTGCTCGAACGGGTTCATTGTGCCAGCATCGATATTGAGATAGGGATCGATCTTGATGGCGGTGACATCCAGGCCGCGTGATTTCAGAAGTCGGCCGATGGAAGAGGCGGTGATGCCTTTACCCAGGCCAGAAATGACACCCCCAGTGACGAAAATATATTTTATCGTCTCCATGGGATTGGCCCATAACCTTTTAGGATATATAGCACTTCCGTGAATGAGGCCAGATGGCCCTATCGGCCCTCTCCTGTCAACATTGGGATATGGTCTGGACCCTCATTCTTTCGGGTCATGGGCAGCATCACTGGAGCCCTCAGCATATCTTCGGCTAGTGCTCTTTGCCGTTGAAAATGTCTCTTTTGTTGGTTCCAAGACATTACCATCCTTTTCACTTGCTCGTTCTTCGACTCAGATAGAACAAGCTCCATCGAGCCCTCAGCGATCAAACGCCCATTGTGCAGGACCGCAGCGGTGGTGCAGACCGATCGTATGAGATCGATGTCATGACTGATCATCACCAGGCCCGTATTATTGCGCGTTGAGATTCCTTTTATCAAATTAATAATATGCGCTTGAACAGAAAGGTCGAGCATGGACGTTGGCTCATCCAAGAACAGGTAATCGGGTTCAAAGGCCAGCACCCTGGCGAGCGCGACCCTTTGCACCTCGCCCCCGCTCACTTGATGAGGATATCGGTCTAGGAGTTCAGTTGGAAGGTTAACAAGCTCGCATGCCTCTCTGGTCCCGTCTTGGAGACGAGACCGAGGAGTTCCAGATTTCAATAAAGCCTCGCATATTGATTCCCTTAGCCGATATTGCGGATCTAGTGCTCCCTCGGGATGCTGGAAGATTATCTGCACCTTTCGCCGGAGGGCCCTAAACTCCCTCTGGCTGAGGCGAGAGACGTCTCGGCCATCCAAATAGACCGATCCCGATGACGCCTCCATAAGCCTCAAGGCGATCTTGGCCAGGGTTGTCTTACCTGAACCACTCTCTCCAATCAACCCTAAAATGTCGCCTCTTCTTATAGTAAGGGACACATCGTCCAAGACCTTCTTTCTGCGGTGCCCGAGGACTCCATCTCTGAACTCCTTGCTCACTCCTCGAAGTTCAAGCATGACAGCACCGCACCAGATGGGCATCGCCAATCTCTCTGAGCTCCTGAGGCGTATGGCACTTCTCATCGCGGAACGGACACCGGTTCATAAAGCGGCAGTTTGCCGTCTTGTCCCTGTCCATCGTCCCCGGCATAGGCCGTAGTCCGTTCTCGGGAAGCGCCTGCCACAATCCTATTACATATGGATGGCGGGGGGCGGTAAGAACAATATGAGCTGGCCCATCCTCTATTATTTGGCCAGAATACATCACTACCACTCGATCGCAGGCTGCGGCAACGTAATAATCGTGGGTGATCAGGAGGAGGGTCTTCCCCGTTGCCCTCTCCATTAATTGGTCGATTACGTGCATTTTAGATTCAGGGTCCAAACCTTTGGTCGGTTCGTCAGCGACAAGGAGGTCAGGATCTAGTGCGGTCCCCATTGCGATCAAAGCACGTTCGCACATCCCTCCTGACATCCTGTGCGGGTAGGTATCATAGGTCTCTTCAGGGTCATCGAAACCCACATCGTTCAGTCGTTTTATCGTAAGCACCTTTGCTTCCTTCTGACCTTTCCCTTCTATTAGAACATACATTTCATCTATCTGCCGTCCAACCCTCAAAACGGGATCAAGGGCCGAGCCAGGGCTTTGCGGGATAAGGCCTATGGACGCACCCCGTATTCTGCGGACCTCTTCCTCGCTCATTCGGCAAAGGTCCCTTCCTCGGTACTCGATTAGCCCTCTTACATCAGCCACGTCGGACATAAGTCCGATTATCGCATGTCCTAGTACCGATTTACCACAACCTGACTCGCCCATCAATGCCACTCTCTCGCCCGGGGCCAGGTCCAGGTCCAGGTCCGATACGGCCTCAAATGGGCCGTAAAGGGTAGGAAAGGTGACGCTCAGCGAACGGACCCTCAACAACGGCTCCATATCAAACCATCTCCATTGAATAGGAGGATTTTCTAGATTGCATGGACACCAGGAAGAAGGCGGTGGCTGCCAGACAGATCATCCCTCCCGGCGCGACATACCACCACCAGAGGTTCATTGCGAAACCTCCTCGATTGAAAGCGTTGCTTATCATCCCTCCCCAGCTTATTTGGAAAGGGTCCCCGAGGCCCAGGAAGGCCAGGCCCGCCTCGGCCATCATGGCGGAGGCAATGGCCAGGGACCATTTGGCGACTATGACATCCTTGGTATTGAGCATGATGTGCTTGAAAACGATATAGTGGTCACTGAACGCCATAGCTTTCAGCGATTCCACGAATTGCATCTCCCTGACCTGAATGACCCGGCTATGGACCACCCGAGCGGTCGTACACCACCACAAGAGAGCGATCACCAGGACAACGTTCATGACGCTGGGGCCTAAATAGGAGGCCAACAAGATCATGATAGGAAGGGCTGGGATTAGAAGGAACAGGTCGGTAGCTCCCATTAGAAGGTCCTCCACCCGCCCCCGATAATAGCCGGCTGTAAGACCGACCGCCACGCCTATCGTAATGGCCACGGTCGCAGCGGCGAATCCTACGGCTATGGAAATCCGGCTAGCGTACAGGAACTGAGAGAAGATGTCCTTGCCCATATCGTCCGTGCCAAGCCAATGCTCTGGACCTGGTTTGAGAAAAGGCGCCCATCCCATGTATCGAGGTTCATATGGTGCAAGAACAGGAGCGAGCGCCGCTATCAGGCACAGAGCAGTTATTATCGAGAGACCTACCACCCGATACGGATTCCTTTTGAGCCAGTTTAGGGCCAGGTGAAAGTTCCTTAGACCTATAGGGTTCAACCACTTCAAGATCTGGGATCTGTCGAATTGGTCCATCGATGATCACGCCTTGATTTGTGAATCGCCGATCCTCGGGTCTGCTAGACCATATAGGACCTCTGCAATCAAATTCATGCTAAGAACGCAAAACGTCAAAATAATGAAAATCGCCTGCATCAAAGGGTAGTCTTGCAACCTTATGGCGTCATAAAGGAGATTGCCCATGCCTTGGATGGAGAAGACGATCTCTATAAGCAGCGCGCCGCTAACTATGAAGCCTATGTTCAGGGCGAGCATACTCAAGAATGTCGGCAGGACGTTCCTTATTACATGTCGGGTCTCCACGTCGTTTCTACGCAAACCCTTGGACCTCGCTACGAAAATGAAGTATTCATCCCCTATCTGGGTCACTGAGTTGCGCAGAACAAGGAATTGGGACGACCCTACCAACAAGGCGACGACAGCTATTGGCAGGAACATATGGTAGGCTATGTCGCCGAGGTCAACGATCCCCTGATACTCGCCGGATCGAAGGTGGCCCAATGGGAACCAGCCAAGTTCGAAGCTGAAAACTCGAACAAAAAGCATCGCTACTAGAAAACCGGGGACGGTGTGTATGAGTATCGCGAAAAAACTGGCCGTTCGGTCAAGAGCGCCGTTCCTTCTCATGCCGCACTTAGTTGCTAGAAGGAAGGATGCGACCGACCCTATTATTATGGCCGGAAGCAACAATACTATCGTCCATGTCATCCTTTGTTCTATAAGGTCACTTACTTCCATACCCAGAGTGATAGAATATCCAAAGTCCAAGGTAAAGATGGACGATAGGAATTTTACATACTGTTCGGGCAATGAGCGATCAAGTCCATATTTCTCCTCCAA
>JAKIXL010000119.1:4744-4978 GCA_022709105.1 Thermoplasmatota archaeon
CGGCTTCTCCGAACAGGTTCTCAACCGGATCTCCGGGCATCATCCTCGGAAGGATAAAGGTGATGGTGAGGACCAGAAATAATATTACTGCGAAACGCACGACCTTTCTGATGAACCAAGCCCGTCTAGACCCCAAGCTGCTCGTCCCCTGCTTTATCTTAAATTAATTATGAAAGAGGGGCGGTCAGCCCCTCGGTTTTTCCGCCCGTCCTTCACGTTTTCCGCAGGTTGAAG
>JAKIXL010000011.1:0-13841 GCA_022709105.1 Thermoplasmatota archaeon
CAGGTCCTGCAAGACGCTCATCCCGTCCTTGATGACCCTCGAACGCACCGATTCGTTCCTGGATCTGACCACGTACATTATGAAAAGCTTCGAGGAGGCCAACTGGGCCATTTCCATCGCGAGCTCGATGGCCTTGGCCGAATGAGGCTTCCCGTCCGTGGCCAGAAGCAAGTTCCTTCCCTGCACCTGACCCTCCCGCGCCGGGGTTCCCTCCATGTAGCCGACATTGGCGACCGAGGTAAAAAGACATCGTTCTCCGGCCCAAAGGCCTGGAAGCGCCGCATCGTTCCAATGATAATCAATGAGTATAATAATCCTGGAATGGAATAGAGGCGGACGATGAGCGCGGGAGAGCTGTTAGCAGTATTGCTTTTCCTTGTCCCCATGATCGGAGCGGTGGTCGTCCTGGTAGGCAGGAGCGTGCCGGTCATCAAAGTTACCGTGGCAGCGGTCACGGTGGTGCTGGCCTTATCTTCCGTCGGCCTCCTGCTCGTTCTCGCGTCCCGCTCCTTCGCCCCATTGGCCATCGAGGCACAGGCGCTCTACCCCTTGTCCCCGGTCCTGATCGTGGCCGACCTGGCGCTCACCGCGCTGTTCATCATCATAGGGTGGAGGCTGAGGAGCATGATCATCGCTGCGGCGGCCGCTCTTAACCTGGCGCTGACGGTGCTTCTCGGAGCATGGACCGGGTTCTCCGAGTCCGATCCGGCGATGCTGATCGACAATCTCGCACTTATCATGGCCCTTATCACCTCCCTCGTCGGCTCGGTGATCGCCATCTATTCATTTAGGTACATGCGCGAGGACCCCAGACAACCAAGGTTCTTCGCGGTGACCCTGCTCTTCCTGGGCGGCATGAACGCGGCGGTGTTCTCCAACGACCTGCTGTGGCTGTTCCTGTTCTGGGACGTGACCACCCTGTGCTCCTTCCTTCTCATCGCGCACGATGGCACAATGGAGGCCAGGGATGCGGCGAGGAGAGCGTTGGCCATCACCCTGGGCGGGGCCACGGCGTTCATCATCGGAGCGGTGCTCGCTCTGGAGCAGTACGGGACACTGTCCATCTCTGATTTCCCGGTGGCGGGACTGGGCGGCCTGGCCCTCCTCCCCCTGTCCCTGCTGGCGATAGCGGCGTTCACCAAGTCCGCCCAGCTTCCGTTCCAATCCTGGCTCCTGCGCGCCATGGTCGCGCCGACCCCCGTATCGGCGCTGCTCCACAGCGCCACGATGGTCAACCTCGGGGTCTACCTTCTGCTTAGGATATCGCCGAGCATCGTCAATGCGGCAGCCATTAATTGGCTGGTCGCCTTGATCAGCGGGGCCACCTTTCTCGCCTCCAACATACTGGCCATGACCCAGAGGAACGCCAAGCGGGTGCTGGCGTGGTCCACCATCGGGAACCTGGGGCTGGTGGCGATGTGCGTCGGCATATCGACCTCGCTGGCGATCGCCGCCGGGGTTATACTGCTCCTCTATCATTCCATATCCAAGGCGCTTCTGTTCCTGTCCGTGGGCGCGGCCAAGGAAGGCCTTGGAAGCGAGGACATCGAAGCCATGGAGGGCATGCGGGCCAAGATGCCGTTCGTATCCGCGGCCCTTTTCATCGGCATCTTCACCATCGTCCTGCCGCCGTTCGGGATGTTCGCCTCCAAGTGGATCATCAGCTCCGCGGCGTTGACGTTCCCGTTGCTCATATTCCTCCTGGGGGTAGGCTTCGCGAGCACGCTGGTCTACTATTTCAAATGGGTCGGCAACATCCTCTCGGCCGCTCCGGGCAGCCGGCGGGTGACGCTAAGGGCCGACCCCCTGCCCGCCAACTACAAGTGGACGCTCGGCTCGCTGATGGGCGGAGCGATCGTTCTTTCGGCCCTTATCGGACCGGTGATACGGTATCTCGTGCAGCCGTTCATCGATCGGCATTTCATCCTGCCAGTTGGAACGAACGACCTTAACATCTTCACTTCGTCCGGGGAGTTCCCTGTGCTCGTGCTCCTCCTGCTCGTCGGACTGATCTTTGCCGGTCTGGCGATCATAGTACGTCCAGGAGAGGAAGAGATGTCCAAGCCATATGCCAGCGGGGAGGACTTTGATTTCGAGTCCCGGGGCAACTATTTCGCCTCCGAGGCCGCGGTGATGCAAGGCATCAAGGTATCCGAGGGGGCGGGGGTCCTTCTCGTGGTCCTGCTCATTGCCTTGCCGATCGCTCTGGAGGTGATGTGATGGACCTACTTGCCTACGCCCTTCAGGTGCTGACGGTGATCGTCGCGCCCTTAGTGGTCGGTCTGGCGATGGGAATGGACAGGAAGATTACGGCCAGGATGCAGAACCGCCGTGGTCCGCCGGTGCTGCAGCCGTTCTATGATGTTGGGAAGCTGCTGTCGAAGCGCCCCATGCTGCTCTCCGAGCTACAGGCGACGTTCGCAGGCGCAGCCCTTCTTTTCCACGCCGCCGCTCTGGCCCTATTTGTTTCGGGGAGCGATCTGCTGGTCACGTTCTTTGTCTCCGGCACGGGCTCGGTGTGCTTGGTCATGGGTGCGTTCTCCGCGCGCTCGCCCTACTCGTTCATTGGAGGGCAGAGGGAGCTTCTGGCGATCCTGGCCTATGAGCCAGTGCTGTTCCTGGTCGTCCTGTCCATAGGCATGAGGTCATCGTTCCTGGTCGGCGACATACAGGGAGGTCTGCTCCATGACCTGCCCCTGGTGCTTCTGGCCCTGGTCCCTGTGCTGGTGGTCCTTCTGGAGAAGTCTCCGTTCGACGTCCCCACCGCGCACCAGGAGATCATCTCCGGCCCGTACGTGGAGTACTCCGGCCCTTACTTGGCCATCCTGGAGGTGGCCAGGTGGTTCCAGTTGGCGTTCGTGTTCGGAATGGTCACGCTGTTCTTCTGGAGCGGTGACGCCGTGATATCGATCGCGGGCAAGCTTGCTCTGGCCTTCGCGGCGCTGTTCGCCACCATCGTCATTGACAACGCCTCCGCGAGGCTTACCAGGGAGAACATGGTGAGCTTCATGCTGATCGCAGGCATCGGGCTGGTGGCCATCAATCTGCTGGTATTGTTCATCCTTAAGGGGTCGATATGATGACGTTGGAGAGCAAGATGAGGATCAGGTCGCCGTGGATCATGCATTTCGATACCGGCTCATGCAACGGCTGCGATATGGAGGTCTGGGCATTGCTCACCCCTCGCTATGACATTGAGAGATTCGGAGCGATGAACCGGGCGAACCCTAAGCAGGCCGATATACTCCTTATAACGGGGCCGGTGACCAAGAGGTGCGAGGACCGCCTGAGGAACCTATACGAGCAGACGCCGGAGCCCAAGCTGGTCATAGCCTGCGGGGACTGCGCATCGACCGGCGCGCCGTTCCATAACTGCTACAACGTCAACGGTGGTGTGGACAAGGTGATCCCGGTCGACGTCTATGTGCCGGGATGTGCCTGCCGCCCGGAGGTCCTGATCGATGCCCTGGTGCTCGGACTGTCAAAGTGGAGGGAGAAGGCCGCTGGGGCTGACAAGGAGGCCGAGGGATGAACGAGGCGGGACCAAAGATCGAACGCAATGCGTGCCTGGAGGTACGGAAGAGGACCAAGGAGATGGTCGAGGCCGGGGCGAGGATGATAGCCATAGTGGCCCTCGAGCGCGAGGACGGCTCGATCGAGCTGATATATAGCTTCGACCGTCAGCCCGGGATAGTCGACTTCCGGTTCCAGATCCTTCCGGAATGGGAGGTCGATTCGGTCGCCGACATCTTCACTGGTGCTCTGACATTGGAGAGGGAGGTGGTCGACCTGTTTGGCCTTAAGTACAAAGGGATCCCTCCCGGGCTCTTTCTCGAGGCGGGCAAGAGCCCGGTCGCGCCGCTGCGCCGAAGGCCCGCTCCGGCCAAGGGGGGCGATGAGGATGGGTAGGGCCACGACGATCCCGTTCGGCCCACAGCATGCCGCCTTCCTCGAGCCGCTCAACGTGACGCTGACCCTGGAGGAGGAGAAGGTGGTTGGAGCGGTGCTGAACCAAGGGTACAACCACCGGGGCATGGAGCACGCCCTCTCGCTGGACTACAGGAAGTCACAGTACATATCGGAGAGGGTCTGCGGAATCTGCTCGTTCCATCATTCCACCGCATACTGTCAAGGGTTGGAGTCCATCTATGGCATCGATGTCCCGGAGCGCGGGAGGTTGATACGCACCATCATGATGGAGTGCCAGCGGCTGACCTCTCACCTGCTGGCGCTGGGGCACATCGCCGAGTCGGTAGGCTACGAGAACCTGTTCATGCAATGCTTCCGGGAGCGTGAGCTCGTCATGACCCTGGTCAACCGCATCTCCGGGAACCGGGTGCACTACAGCATGAACGTGGCTGGCGGGGTCAAGCGGGACATATCGCCGGAAGGGCTCAAGGACATCCAGGCCACCATGTCCCGCCTGAGGCCTCGGCTTCGAGAGCTGCACCGTGTGTTCAGCCGGGACAGGACCCTGTCCAAGCGCACCAAGGGCATCGGCGTGCTTTCGAACCAGGCGGCCCGGGAATGGGGCAACGTCGGCCCGGTGTCCCGGGCGTCCGGGATACCCCGGGACATCCGGCAGGACGGTTTCGCCGCTTACTCTATGGTCAAGTTCTCCCCTATCGTCAGGGAGGAGGGCGACTGCTATGCCCGCATGATGGTACGCATGGACGAATGCCTGCAGTCGATGGACATCATTGAGCAGTGCCTTCCCCTGATAAAGGACGGGCCGGTGGCGATCCAGATGAAGGGGCACCCCAAGGGCGAGGCGTACTCACGGGTGGAGGCGCCCCGGGGGGAACTGGTGTACTTCATCAGGGCCAACGGGAAGACCGCCCTGGAGCGCATCAAGCTCCGGACCCCTGCGCTGATGAACGTGGCGTCCCTGCTGGCCATGCTTCCGGGATGCCAGTTGGCGGACGTGCCTACCATCACAGTGTCGGTCGATCCCTGCATATGCTGCACGGACCGGTGATCCAATGTCGATGCTCACATCATCAATAAAGAACCTGTTCAGCAGGCCGTTCACCACCAGATATCCAAAGGTCCCGGCCGACCTGCCTCCCGGCAATCGGGGAAGGGTCCTGTATGACATGTCCAGATGCATATTCTGCCGGAAGTGCGAGCGAAGCTGTCCCACGGTCGCCATCATCACCGATAGGGATGCCAAGACCCAGACGGTGATCCGCCACCGGTGCATCGGGTGCAACACCTGCGTCGAGGTCTGCCCTACGGAAACGATAACCATGGTCCAGGAGTACTCGCGCCCGGATACCGCCCCCACGGTAAACGTGTTCTCCCTGGACCTGCCGAGGCATGAGTATCGCATCGAGCATCTCCCTCGGCACGATGGAAGGAAGAAGGACTGACACCGTTCATCAAGTCCCCGCTTTCCGGCGGAGGGCCGGAGATGCCGGGACAAGGACCCGGCGGCCCTCGAACCCCTTTATCATGTTGATTTTATTCTTATTCAACGAATCATGATTATAACTGGCATCAAGGAAAAGGCTTAACTTAGCCGTCCCTCCATTATATAGCCTGCGAGGTCGGACGTGGATTCCAAGGTATGCCCGGACTACAGCAGCAGGAGGTACCTGTCGGCCGCGGAGGCAGCGCGCTATCTCGGGACATCGGTCCGAGAGCTCCATCGCTTGGTCCGAGAGGACAAGGTGCCCATGATGATATCAGGAAGCGGTCAGCAGCGGTTCGACCTGGCTGCCCTGGGAGGAGCGGCCGCCGGGGAGGTCCGCCCCGCGATGGCCGGTGGGAGAGAGATGATATATATCCATGGCACCGGCCAAGAGGTCGTCTGCTCGACCTCGGCGGACATGCGCGGGATCGAGGACGGAAGCATTAACCTCGCGCTCACCTCCCCACCTTACTTCAATACCAAGATGTATTCCCCACATCCTCTGCCAGGCGACCTGGGCGATGTCCACTCGATGGAGGAGTGGTTCGAGCAGATAGGGAAGGTCTGGGCCGAGGTGCTCCGGGTGCTCCAGCCCGGTAGAAAGCTTTTCATCAACATCATGAACCTTCCAGTGCGGTTGGAGGACGGGAGCTTCCGGACCCTGAACCTGGTCGGCCGCACCGTGCAGCAGTGCGAGGACATTGGCTTCATCTTCAAGCGGGACATCGTGTGGCAGAAGACCAACGGGGTCCGCGCACCGTTCGGCACATATCCCTATCCGGGAGGCATATTGCTGAACAACATGCACGAGTTCATCCTGGAGCTGGAGAAACCCTGCACCCGGGCAGAGCGGTCCCGCAAGTATGCCCACATCTCCCCCGAGGACCGCGAACTGTCCAGGCTGGAGAAGGATTTCTAGCTCATGGCCCCTCGGGGAAGCGGGGACCGGAGAGACCATGTGGCGCCTTTCCCCATGGAGCTGCCTTTGCGGCTGATACGGGCGTACAGCTACCGGAGCGAGAGGGTCCTCGATCCTTTCCTTGGTTCGGGGACCACCCTTCAGGCCGCGGCGGCGACCGGCCGCAACGGGATTGGCTTCGAGATAAGCCCCTCGATCGCCGCCGAGGCCGTCAGGTCCTTGAGGGCCCTTGGTGCCGAGGCCGGCATGTCCTCCGGAACGGGGGGAGTCGGCTGAGCGGCAAAGGCCCCCTTGGCTCGCCTTGGACCGAAGAGCGTCCCCGGACCCGTCCGGTCACCAAGCTCAAGGAGGACCTCGAAGCAGATGTGGCGATAATCGGCGGTGGCATATCTGGCCTGGCCACCGCTTACATGCTGATGAGGACCAGCGATCTGCGGGTGGCGGTCCTGGAGGCCGGGCTGGCCGGACACGGCGCCACCGGCAACAACGGAGGCCAGGCGGTGGAAGGCACGGAGGCAGGGTTCAGGGAGATAGCATCGATCGTGGGGGAGGAGAGGGCGGTGCAGGGATTCAGGGAACTGGCCGGGGCGATGGATGAGCTCGATAGAATGGTAGGCAAGGTCGGCCCTCCCGGCATGCTCGCCAAGGTCGCGGGCAGAATGGGCATCGCTGACCAGGGGCTGCTCGAACAGAGGATCGAGGACCTCAGGGCAAGGAGGGCCGCGGGGCTGGACAGCGGCAAGGTGCATTTCGCCGACGATGCCCTCATCGGGCTGCAGGCGGAAGGGCCTCGAGAACCACGGGCCCTGCTCGCTCGGCAGTTGTGGTCCAAGGACCAACGGTACATCGCATTCATTGAGATGAGGATGGGCCTCATCAACACCTGGGACCTGGTAGAGAAGATAGCGTCCCATCTAAGGTCCGAGGCCCCGGAGCGGTTCAGTATCTATGAGCGTTCCCCGGCCCGCCTTCTGAGGCTGAGCGAGGAGGACGTGACCATAGGTTGCAACGGCAGGATCATGGTTGCCAGCTCAGCAGTCCTGTGCACGAACGGCTATCTCTGCCCGCGCATCGAGGCATGCTCGCCCCCGTTCGTCAAGGGCAAGGTCAAAGGTGTCGTTGGCTACATGGTGGGGTTCGAGGATGGCAGCGGCCCTGAGGGGGCAAGAGCGTACTTTCCGGGCGGTAAGGACTATTATTACCTATCCAGGAAGAAGACCCGTACAAACTGGCTGACCGCGGTCGGAGGGCCCGAGGGGTCGATCAGCGGCGAGTACGATGAGGGTACGGTCTACCATCCGGACGCCTATTCGCAGCTGGGGTCGTTCATCTCGTCCACCCTCGGCCTCTCATACCCTCCCGCCAGAAGGTGGCAGGGGCTGATGGGTTACACCTCGACGGGCATCAGGATCGCTGGGCAGGACCCGCGGCTGCCCGCTCTTTATTACAACATGGGGTGCAACGGAATAGGCATACTTTCTGCCCTGGCCGGGGCCAGGAGGCTCGCGGACGATATGGGCGGAGAGGACCAGGAGCCAAGCATGTTCGACCCTGAGGCCATGGCCGGGGCCAGGATCACAATGGACGGTCACGAACGGGCGCATCGTCCTTGAACAGTATGACCAGGCCAACCGTCATGAGGCCTACATCGGCCACCACTGCCAGGGACAGGCCTAGGCTTAGAGGCTGGAAGACCGCGGTGCTTGTGGACGAGGCGTCCTGCACCTCGGCCAAGGTCCGGGGCCCATCCGCCTGCCGGTCCGCGGAAGCCTGCACCATGAACATGGCCATTGCCCCCACCGCCACGATAGCCAGTATGCAGATGGCATTGAAGGTTCGCGCTCTCAATGATGTCCCCGAAGGTTCCATATTATAAGAACGTGGCCGTCCGGTTCTCACCTCGAGCTGCATCTGGCCATCCACGCCGGCCTAGCGTTAGAAACGTCCAGAGAGGCCCGATGCGCTCCAAGCGAGGTATCCGCCGTTGAGGACACGCACATCCCGAAATCCCATGCCGATCAGGCCCTCCGCGCATCTCTTGCTCCTGTTGGTCGTCCGGCAGTACAGGATGAGCGGGCGGTCCCGGTCCAGCTCTTTGGACCATTTGCCCGCTTGGGAAAGTGGCAGGTTCACCGACAGCGGAATGTGCCCGGCCTCGTGCTCATGCTTCTCCCTCACATCCACGAGCAGGCACCTACCCTCGAGCAAAGCGGCCTCAAGGCCCTTCAACGCATCCGGGGTCAGCATGCCCACCGAGCTCACGAAGGGGGTGTGACGCCGGAGGGACATAAGTATTTGGCGCCAATTCCCGCTCATCCTCGTATCTCCAGCTCTTTGTCCACCCTCCCGGTGGCCCTCAAGGCGTCGATGTCCGCAGGGTCCGAGAGCAGGAGAACGACCTGCCTCTTCCTTAGGAAGTCCAGCATAGCTGAGAAAAGGCCGCCCCGCTCGATGCTTCCAGCACCCTCCAAAGGATCATCGAGGAAGATCGGGCAAACGACCGCGCCCTCCCCGGCGAAGGCGATCGCATGGCTAAGGACCGCCATGCGCACCTGCTCCGGGGACAGGGGGCCTTCGACGGAGATCTCGGGGCGCCCTTCCGGATCATAGCCCAGTGTTCCGATCTGGGCGCTGGGACACATCTCAAGGAACAGGGAGGTGGCGGCAAACGAGCATCTGATGCTAAGGTCACTGGTACACCAGGAGCCACTGCACCTTATGGCCCTTTCCGGCCCGCAGGTCCCTCCTCTGGCCACGCCTGCAAGGGAGCTTCCACTGATGAGGCCGGCGTGCACGCAGGCCTCAGGGAACAGCCTCTCTGCCTGCTCGGAGAACGCCTCGGCGTCATCACCCTCTGCAAGAACCTCCCCGTTGCTGCCGGTGAGCCGCCATCCCCATCTCTGCCTCTCCGCCCGGTCTTCGGCCAAAGAGAACAGGGCGTAGCGCTCCAGCCGCTCCCCGTTGATGAAGGTCAATGCCACCAGGACCTTCGTCATGCCCGTGCCAAGGGCCTCGCGGTTGGGCACCAGGGCAGGGTCCGCCACCATATCGTTTCCCAGCAGGCACCAGGAGATGGCTTCGAGAACGGAGGTCTTTCCCATGCCGTACGGAACGACCACCAGGTTCACCCCTGGGTCAAGGGGCAGCTCGATCTCCCCGGCGAAGCGGCGGTAGTTGACGAGGGTCACAGAACGAAGCTTGGCCATGGCCCGTACTATGCGCGGGAGCGATTAATAGCTTCAGGTGGGTTGCGGGCCTTGACCGTACGCCTGGCATCCTCCAAGCCACCGGTGTGAACAGGGACCATAAGCGCCGCCCTGCGGCGCCTAGACCTCGCCCAGGCCGTCTTACGACGGCACGGTCGTTCGGCCTAGACCGCGCTCCCCCTCCGGACTCCGCGCTCAGAGGGGATAAAAGGGTCGTCAGGTCCTATACATGGCCCCTGTCTCCTTCCCCCAAAGACATATATACCCCGGTCCCGTGTTCCAATGCAGTACGGTCGGGACGACCGGAATTTACGCTTGGCTGACATCATGCAAGGCCTCTTGGAGGCGTTTGGTGGATGAAGCAAGAAGCCTCGGCCGCCAGAACGGAGCGGTCCAACAATCGAAGGGTTCTGGCGATATCAACAGAACGGAGATTTTAACATGGACGAGAAGCGCATCGAGGATAGGCAGCTTGCCTTCCTGGTCGATGGAGACAATGCCCAGGCCACGATGATCGAGGATATGCTGGCGGAAGCGTCGAAGTACGGCTCGGTCATCATCAGGCGTGTCTATGGAAATTGGACCGCGGGCGGGCAGGTCAATTCCTGGAAGACGAAGCTGAAAGAGTATGCCCTCTCCCCCTACCAGCAGTTCCCCAACATCTCCAATCGGCATGTGACCAAGAACGCGACCGACATTGCCCTGATCATAGATGCCATGGACATACTTCATGACGGGATAGTCAAGGGGTTCGTCATCGTATCCAGCGATTCTGACTATACATCGCTGGCGATCAAGATACGAGAGCATGGGCTGTTCGTTATCGGCATTGGCAAGAAGGACACCCACGATTCCTTCCGGCGGGCATGCGACGTGTTCGTGTCGACGGAGAACCTCGGCAAGGAGGTCGAGGAGAAAGAGGCCCCCAAGGCCCCCAAGGGAAGCGCCCGGCCAAGAAAGACCCCGCGGGACGCGATCGAGATCCTTAATCGAGCGTTCGACTACGCCGTCAACGACGATGGTCGGGCCCTCAACGGGGACATCGGGGCTGCGCTGCGGCGCTTGGACCCGGCCTTCGACACCAGGAGCTATGGCAAGGCCTCCCTGCTAAACCTTATCGAGGAACTGGACGACCTGTTCGAGGTCGAGCGCGCCGACCACGGAGCGATCTATGTGCGCCGCAGGGACGACTACCTTAGCGTCCACACAGAACAGCCGGCCTCCGTGCCGGCGAAGAAGGAGGCCGCGCCGCCTGCGAGCAAGGCGGCGGTCTGCACCTGCCGGACGCCAAGCGACGCGCTGCCCCTTCTTATGGAAGCGTTCCGCATAGTGGAGAAGAACAGCGACGGCACGGCCGATACTTTCAGGATGTTCAAGGCGGCAAAGAAGGTGGACCCCGCCTTTGACAGCGCCAACTACGGGAAGGAAAAGATCTCCCACCTGCTGGAAGCGCTGCCTGACCAGTTCGCACTTGTCAGGAAGGGCAAGAGCATGATGGTGCGCAAGGTGGAGCGGGCGGAGGAGGAGATCGAGGAGCCAATGGCGGCGGAGGAAGAGGCCATGACCGTTGAGACGGAGGTCCCGGAGGGAACGGGCCCGCACGAGCCATCGCGCAGCGGCATCGATCTGCTGAAGGTGGTCACCGCGGCCTTCGACCGGGTGGTCAAGGACGACGGCCTGGCCTTCCTGCCCCAGCTGAGCAAGGAGGTCAAGCGAGAGGACCCCGAACTGGACTTCAAGGACTACGGCAAGCCCGGTCTCAGGCAGTTCTTGGAGGAGTTCGATGACGTGTTCACCCTACACAAAAAAGGCCGCAATGTTTACGTGAGCAAGCGGAAAGGCAAGCGGCCCGCCCGTCATATAAGCGAGCTTGTGAGGTAGAGCATTCTCTGCAAACCTCTCCGCGGAGGGGGTCTCCCCCTCCTTCACGCACCTCAGGCCGCCCCGGCCGCGGCCTCAATGCGTGAACATCGAGATGGTCCAATTAACGCCCGCCACCACTAGGACGGACGCAAGGAAGATCCCCAGGTTCTCATAGAAGGTGAAGTCACCGGCGTAGAAGAACAACCAGATCACCAGGAAGGTGAGCCATGCGATGGCCGAGAGCCCACCTATCCCGGACCTGATCCTCGAGCGCACAGGATATGGCATATAGCCCGGGCCCTGCGGCGGCACAGGCCGGGGAAATCGAAGCGTCCATGTGACCCAAGTGACCAATAGCAGTGCCACCACTATCAGCAGGGACAAAATGAAGACCGCGAGGTTCTGGGCAAGCAGGAACCCGGAGGCGAGGAAGAACAGCCAAAGCACGAGGAACACCAACCATCCGAACACCGCCACGATGGACAGAACAGCTCTCCACATCAGTCCCCCTTCCCTATTGTCCAAGCGCATGGTCACAGCTTCCTTTATCGGCATGGGAGGCGGTTCGGCGCTTAATATCCTTTGTCCGGACTATTCGCTCGGCTCCACGTTCCTGAACAGTGCGTAGAACAGGCCGACCGAGGCGACATAGAACAGGGCAGCGAGGTAGAACGGCTCAGAGTACAGCCCCATGCCTAACAGGACGCCGCCTATGACCGTGGTAACGCTGTGAGGGAGCCTCCATACGATCGAGTTGATGGCACTGGCAAGCCCTCTCTCCTCCTTGGTGATGATCCCCATGAGGAAGGCGTCCGAAAGCGGACTGGACATGTTCATAAGCATCGTCCGGACGACATAGAGGCCTCCGGCGGTGACAGGGTCGGGGGCGAAGGCCAGGGCCAGCATGAAGACCGTGGACGATCCCTGGCACAGCACGATGGCCCGCACCGTGCCGAAGCGGCGTGCAAGGCGGGTGCTGGCAATGGAGGCGAAGCCCATGGTCAAGCTCGCCAGGGCCAGCAGGGGGCCGCTGTAGGTGTCCGCGATACCAAAACGGTTCAGCAGCCATAGCGGTATAAGCGGTATGATGAACCCCGCCCCCAGACCGATCAGGGAATTGAGGGCCGAGAACTTCAGCATCGGTCGGAGGTTGCGCCCCTTCTTAAGGGACAGTCCCTCCCCGACGATCTCGGAATGATCCCTCAAGAGACGGGCCAGGGAGGCCGGCGTGATGAGCGACACCAGGGCGAGGATCACGAAGAAGACCTCATGCACTTGGTTCGTCGTCAACCCTCCAAGGCTGGCGATGGTGGGGAACGCGTAGGGCAGGGCGAAGCCGGCCCCGCTGGTGACCGCCATCACGATGAACGACATGGTGAACGCCTCTTTCCGCCCCTCGCCCGAGGCCATGTCCGCGATGAGCGCGTTCCAGGTGGTGAGGAAAGCGCCTTCGGCCGCTCCGGCGATCACTGAGGCCAGAACAAGGAACGGCAGGTCGGAGGTTAGTGCGTAGATGAGGAGGGCAGGAGGCATTCCCAATGTCCCTAAGATTAGGATGCGCTTCCTACCGACGCGGTCAGCGAGCATGCCCAGCGGCACGGCCGCAAGTATGAACACGATGCCGTTGACCGACAGAAGCAGGCCGACCGATCCGCCTGGAACGCCGATCTCCGGCAGGTAAGCCGAGGTCGCCACCCAATAGTACCCGGTCGCCAACGAGGAGAAGGACATGAGCAGCACCAGCCATTTCACCTTGATGGGCACCAGGCCGAAGGCGCCCCCTGACGACCGTCCGCTCAGCATGTTCCGACCCCGGAACATAGTCCGTTGTCGATTAAAAGGTGCTCGAAGGGATTCCCGAACCGCTCCAAGGCTCAGGGCCGTTGTTCCTTGGCCCCCTTCAGGGCCTTCCACCGCCGGACCTCGAGGTTATGCTCCCGGACCATGTCCTGGGAACGATAGAGGGCCACCAGCCTCCGGTGTCCCTCACGGTCCCCGGGCTCCAGTTCCATCAGGGCCTCCAGTTCGCCGATGGCCGCCATGACCAGGCCTCGGGACTCGTACAGTTCGGCCTTTCTGAGTAACGCTGCCGGGGTCCTCGGCCGTATGGACAGCGATCGCTCGAACCACTCCAGGGCCTCGTCCGTCCTTCCTTGGGAAGCATGCTCCTCCGCTCTCTGCATGCTCTCCCTGAAGCATGCCTCGGGGCCAGGAACCTCGATCGAACCGTCAGCCAGCGCCTCCAGGAGATGCTCCGTCTCGATCATGTCCGCCCCAGCATGCTCAGCGATGCGGAGCATCGAGGAGGCATACTCGGCGTAGTCATGGGCCGGTTCCAGGTTCGAGACCTCTCCCCTGGAGCGCAGGAGACACATCGCCTTCCGGCTCACCATCGGCCAGGCATAAGGGTCCTGTATATGCCACAGGCAGGCGGCCAGCT
>JAKIXL010000011.1:13851-20779 GCA_022709105.1 Thermoplasmatota archaeon
CCCATCCTGCCTGCGCCGCCTCGCTCCTGTCCAGGCTGCCGGAGCTTACTGCCTTCTCCATGATCCCCTCGAGGTCCATGAGCGAGCCCTTGGCCGCTCCCGGGTCCTCTGGCAGCGCACCGGTTCGCCTCAGTCCAGGGTCAAGGTCGTCCAGGGGCACCCCCAGCGCGAGACTGGTGAGGGTCGAGGACACCGTCCGGGGCGGGAAGGCGTGTCCGCTCTCCACCGAGGCCTGGTCCATACGGTATTTCAGCGTTCCGAAGTTCCATTTGCCCTCGAGGAAGCCTTCAACCGTATCCCGCAGCGAGGTGGCCGCCCGCCTCCTGGCCTCGGTCTCGTCCATCCGCTCGATCCTCAGTTCAGAGCCGAGGTAGGCGGCATAGGCGCATCGCCACCATGTCTCCTCGGAACGGTTCTCGTCCATAACGGCCGGACCTCAAAGCAGCTTGCGGAAGTTGCCCATTCCGTCGTAAAGATAACCGGCGAAGATGAACTTCCGAGTGGCCCCGCTCTTGGCTATGCGGCCTCGAAGATCGGAGAGGATCGTGGTCGCTATGGCCGGGGTGTAGTCGGTCTCTGGAAGCGCCACGCTCACCGTCCCGAACTCATTGGCCGCGAAGACGTAGTCCTCCAGATAGGCATGCACCGCAGCCGTCTTGGCGGTCTCAATGAACTCGAACGCCACGATACTGCCCTCCTTCTCCGCCTTCACCACTCCCCGGGGCGCCCGATCGTCCAGGGTATGGGATGCCTTTATCGAGGGGTCCTGTTTCTGGAGATGCTGGGCCCGGCGTCCGGCAACAGTGTCCAGGTATGCCTTGACCTCCTGCTTCATGCTACTCTATCTGCCCGATGGTCATAATCATTTTCCTTCCCTCTTGCCCCCATAGGCCCTGACATGCTCCCAGGCGAGGTGGTGCTCCGGGTACCTTTCCGGGTGCGTATACATCCCTGCATCCTCCCGTCCATATCCCTTGCGGTCCTGTCCCACCGGGCATACCTTTATGCATATCCCGCAGGGGGAGATGTGCCTCGAATAGAGCTTAATGTTGTGCTCGGTGCATCGGTCCTTCAATGTCAGGGCGGAGGGATAGTCCCCCTCGACGATGGCGTGGGCCGGGCAGGACCGCGCGCAGCGCATACATCGCACGCAAAGCTGTTCTGTCATCACGGGGTCCGGTGGCAGCTCTGCGGTGGTGAGTATGGAGGTGAACCTGACCCGGGGCCCATATTGGGGAGTAAGGAGCATATTGTTGACCCCGAAGGTCCCCAGGCCGGCGAGGTAGGCCGCGTGCCGGTGAGAGAAGAAGGCGATCGGCCGGTCCCTCAGGACGTCCATGCCCCCATATCCGTCCCGAGGGATGAAGATCGATGGCCAGCCCATCTCTCCCAGCATGGTGGCGATGCGATATGAGGAATCATCGAGGAGGCGGTTCACGGTATTGTACAGCTCACGATAGAATATCGAAGGGCTCGTCTCAAGCGCTGGCAGCTCCACCGGTATGCCTATCACTATGACCGATCTGGCCTCAGGATAGACGCCCCGGGGACGGAACCGTTCAGGCACCCAGGGGGTGAAAGGCCCCTCGTTCCAGCGCTCGACGGGGGCCACCCCCATGAGAGGTATGTCCAGATGATTGCACTTAGATCTCAGCGCTCTCTTCAGCGATAGCGCCTCTGTGTTCCTATCATCGACGTACATGATCATCGCTCACGGAATGTCCTGAGGGTCCCAGGTGGTATGGTAGCCCTCGTCGAAGCGGTCCATTTCCGCCTCGTCCTTGGCCGAGATCTCGAAATCGAAGATCGCGGCATTCTCTCTCATCCGCTCCGGCCGCACGCTCTTAGGTATGGCCGCCATGCCCTTCTGGACCACCCACCTGAGGAGCATCTGGGCAGGCGTTCTCCCATATTCGCGGGCCAAGGCCACCAGCCGAGGGTCGTTCAACCGTCTCCCTTTCGTCAGCGGACTGTAGGCCTCAAGGGCGATGCCTTTGTCGCGGCAATAGGAGAGCAGTTCCTTTTGGTACAGGAAGGGGGAGAACTCAACCTGGTCCACCGACGGGACGAGGGACGACGCTGACATGATGTCGTCCAGATGCCGGGGCAGGAAGTTGCTTACCCCTGCAGACCTGGCCTTGCCCTCGTCCAGGATGCGGTCCATGGCCTTCCACGCCCCCTGTCGGTCGCCCCGAGGCCAATGTATGAGGTACAGGTCCACATGGTCGACGCCCAGCGCCTTGAGGCTCCGGTCGCAGGCAGCCAGCGCCTCACGGTAGCCATTGTCGGTGTGCCACAGCTTGGTGGTGATGAAGACGTCGTCCCTGGGCACTCCGCTCTCCTTGATGGCCTGTCCGACCCCTCTCTCGTTGTGGTAGTAGGCCGCAGTGTCGATGTGCCGGTAACCTATGTCCAACGCCTCCTTCACCACTGTGCGCGCCTCGCCGTTGGTGACCTGATACACTCCCAGCCCTAGAACGGGCATCTTTACGCCGTTGTTAAGGACGATCTTGCTGGACAGAGACAGGTCCGCCATTGAGGATATATAGCACACCAGAGGATAAAACAGCACGGATGGAGAAAGAAGGAAAGGGAAAGAGGTTTTTGGCGCTCAGCCGCTGCCCGGCGGAAGCGTCACATTGTAGGTCTCTCCGCTGACCGGGTCGTTGTACCGCATAGTGAAGTCCGCCCGGTCCCCGGTCACATCGAACCAAGCCAGGAACTGGGTGTTCCCGTTCAGGGGTATCAGTTGCTGGCTAACAAATGCGGTGGCGCTGGAATTGGCGGTGAAATCTTGGTCACCGTTGTTGATCACCAGTCCGCTGGCGTAAACAGTGTGCCGGATGTTCCAGTTGTTGGTGAAGTTGACCAGCACCACGAAGAAGGTCCCGTTCACATTGGTCCTCCACTCACCGCTGAGAGCCGACACCGAAAGCGATCCCTTAATGGGCACCCACATGGGTCCGGCCGTGGTGGGCGCGGAGAGGGTCTCATTGGAGTTCAGGTCGAAGGCCTGGAAGGTCAGGGTGAAGTTGCCGACGTAGTTGAGGACCACATCGAAGGCCCTGCTGTCGGTGGCGTTGCCGTTCGTCCTGAACGCCCCCAGGTCCCCGCTGATGACGATGTGGTTGACATAATCGCCGCTGCGGATGTCAGTGGTCCATTCCAGCGTCCGTCCGGTAGCGGTGGTTACTATGAGGTTCTGGGGGTCGATCTCGTCTATCGGGTCGGTCAGTTCGGCGAACATCCGTATCAGGACGTCGCCGCTGTAGCCCGCGGCGGGCGTGCTGTTGATATGGAACCTATAGGTTTGTGCCCGGTTATAGGTGATGTTGGACTGCCCCTGTCCGGGATAGGATACTTCTAGGCTGACCTTGGGTGCGGCACTACCCAGATCTCGAGGCAAGGTGATGTTCATCGTTCGGAGACCAAGATCAATGGTGCTCAACGGCGGGGGGTCGTACCGTTCGAGCCGTTGTTGCCATTGTTGTTCCCATTGTTATTGTTATTATCATCGCTTCACGCCTTTGGGCAAGTCAAGCACGACGGCGGCGGATTGTTGTTCCCTTTGTTATTGTTATTATCATCGCCGTTGTCTTTCCCCTTATCATCGGGGGCGTTCATGCTGAGCACCACGTAGGCCCCAGCGGCCAAAAGGACGATGACCACGGCGACCGCAGCGATCATATTTTTCTTCATGATGTCACATGCCAGTATTCAGATTGGTCGAGAATAATTTTGACCGTGGATATAAAGACTTGGTTGATGGATATCAATATCGGGAAGAACGCGACGGACCGATGGCATCTCATCCATCATATCATCTGGATGGCTATGCTTGGAAGGTCCGGGACAGGTCCGGCAAGCGGCTCAATATCAGATTTCAAAACATCCTCATCGGACCGTGCGCCCGATCGAAAGAGATGGGAAAAGGTTTGGTCAGGTCATAGTGCCCAGCGGCACGTTGTAGACCTCTCCGCTATGTTCGTCCCTATATTGAAGCACGAAGCTTGAACGGTCCTGTACGGTGAAGTCGAACCAGGCGTTGAACTGGGTCGACTGCCTTGGCGCAAGGCTCTGTTCCTTGAACGCTCCGGCAGAGGTGTTGGCCGTCCTCTCCACAGTGCCGTTCCTTAGGACCAGGAAGGACCCATGGACATCATACCGGATGTTCCAGTCGTTGGTGATGTTCATCAGTATGACGAGATAGGTGCCGTTGGTGGTGTTCCTCCACTCGCCGCGGGTCAGGGCCTTCACGGTCAGGTGGCCGGTCACCGGAACATACAGAGGGGTCGCGGACACAGGGTCGGATATGGCCTTCCCGGAGTCAAGGTCAAAGGCCTGGATGAAGAGGCTGTAGTTCCCCGTGCCATTGAACAGTACGTCGAAGGAACGGGAGGACGAGGAACCGTCGGTCCTCCAGGCTACGATGTCCCCGCTGATCACATTGTAGAGGGAGTGCGCCCCGCTCTTAGTGGCGAAGCTCCATTCCACCTGCTTGCCCTCAAAGTCCTTGACCAATAGATTCGTGGGGCCGATCTCCTTTTCCTTCTCGGCGAACATCTTGATCAGAACGTTGCCTGTATAGCCTGAGGCCGGAGCAGCGTTAAGGCCGAACCGATAGTACTCGCTCCAGTTGTACGTATGACCGCTCTCCCCCTTTCCAGGGTAGACCATGGAAAGCGCCATCTTCCTATCATTGGAAGCGACCTCCCTTGGGAAGGACACCGCCAGCGTCTTGTTGGCCGAGGTAACCGCATCAGGCCTCCCATTATCCTCATCGTCCACCCCGGCCGGGCCCTCTTTGCCGGGGATGTTCCCCATGGTCACTGCGACATATGCTCCGGCGATCAATAGGCCGGCCGCCACCACGATCGCCGCTATCGTCATCTTGTTCATTTTCCCGTCCCTCCATTAATATACGATGCATGTATTTGGAGGCGAACATATTAAGAGTTAGGCTCTTCGATCGAACATCTGGAAACGTCATAGGCCGCCCCTCACGGCCGTTCCGTTCGACCCATGACATGGCAAAATGCCCCCCATTGTCCCGCTGGAACGAGAGGTGTTCCGCCGCCAGCCAAGAAAGCACAATTAAATGCTATGTGCCAATGGAGTAGCATGTTCGCAATTACGCTCGACCAGGCCATGGCCGCCCTGGGCTATGCCGTGCTGACGATCACGGTCGTGCTGTCCGTTCTCGCCCTAATCATGCTGGTGGTCACCTCCATATCCATGCGGAGGGGCCGCTTCTATCTGCCTCGCCTGCTTCGTCCCGGCCTGATAATCCTGGAGGGATTGGCCAAGATATTGTGGAGGGTCAGCAACTTGGACGATCGGGAGATAATATCCTTCTCCATCAGGCTCCATAACCAGCTAAACCGAGAGAGGTTCAGCAAGCTGGCAATGGAGGACCGGATGGTCTTCCTTCCTCAATGCCTACGTTCCATGGACTGTCCCTCCAATCTGTCGATCGAGGGACTGGTGTGCAAGAGATGCATGCGCTGCGAGATCGGCCGTTCGATCGATGAGCTGGAGGGCCACGGCTGCAAGGTTTCGATCGTCCCAGGCTCCACCTTCTTGAAGCGGTTGGTGAAGAAGTACCGCCCAAAGGGGATAGTCGGCGTGGGGTGCCTGATGGAAGTTAAGGAAGGATTGGAGATGACCGATCGCATGGACCTTCCGGCCATGGGTGTGGTCACCACCAAGGACGGGTGCGTGGAGACCGCTGTGGATTGGCCTACGCTGATCGAGATCGCGACCATGCGCCCGGAGGCATGAGCGGTCCGGAGATGGCGACAACGGAATCGCTCATTTGAAGTAACCCACCGTTATTCGAGATTGCATGGCCGAGACAGAGAAGAGGTTCAGCGATACCCTTGTGGGTGACGTCTTCGACCTGATCGTAAAAAGGCCGGCAACGGTGACCGCGGGAAGCTCCGTGAACGATGTCATCGACGGGATGTTGGGAAACCCGGTCTCCCGCAAGGTCTACGTGGTAGATGATGAGAGGAGGCTTCTCGGCATGGTCAACACCGATACGGTGCTGCGGTTGATAGGATATCGCACAGGCATCAGGGAACTGGGCGGCATGTCGTTCTATCGGTTCCTGCGGGACATGTTCAAGGAAGAGGTCGGCAGCCTCATGTCCCCGACCCGCTCGGTCACCAAAGAGGACGGCCTCAAGAAGGCGTTGGACATCATGATCAAGGACCACGTCAATGATCTCCCGGTGGTGGACGAGGAGGGGCGCATCATCGGGGAACTTATCAGCCTGGAGCTTTTCCTTAAAGGCCGGCAGCTGTTCGCTGCTCCCGGCAAGCAGGGCCGAGATCCATGATGTGGCTCGATCATCAGGTCCTGGAAGGCATGACCGTAGGCAGCCTTCTGATGTTCACCGTGGTGGTGATCGGGGCCACGATGGCGGCGAGGCTAGTCAGCAACCTCATCCGCAAGGAACTGGACGATCGCATCGGTCGGAAAACCTCCAAGTCGGTGGCCAGGGTGTTCTTCTACACCATCGTCGGGCTCGCGGTCCTCATAGGGTTCAGTCAGATCCTGAAGATGGACTTCGGCGGCCTGATGATCTCCTTGGGCCTGGTGGGAGTGGCCATCGCCTTCGCCTCCCAGCAGATAATCTCCAACCTCCTCTCCGGGCTCCTCATATCCTTCACGAGGCCGATTCAGTTGGAGGACTGGGTGGAGGTCGGACTGGCGCCTAGCACCGGGGTATGCAGGGTCAAGGACATCAATCTCATGGCCACGGTGCTGAGGGACATCGAGGGCAGGATAATAGTGCTTCCGAACTCCCAGATCGCGAACGGCAAGGTCATCAACTATACTCAGGCGGGCTTCGTGGCTGTCCCCTTCGACCTGTGGTTCGACGCCTCATCCTCTATCGACGTGGTCCGGAGGATAGTCAATGAGG